>DASQQQ010000017.1:0-6587 GCA_035643355.1 Actinomycetota bacterium
TCTCCCAGAACCCCGGCCCGATCGGCTCGGGGAAGTCCCCCTGTGCCACCAGGTACCCCTCGTCATCCACCTGCAGGGGCAGCTGGGGCAATGGCCGGTCGGCCGGCCCTCCGATGGGCGTGGCGCCCTCCAGCACGTCGAAGATCGACTGGTGGCAGGGGCAGAAGAGCCGGTGGAGGCTGGCCTGGTACAGGCCCACCGGGCACCCGGCGTGGGTGCAGACCTTCGAGTAGCCGACGATGCCGTCCGGGGCCCAGTCCTCACGGCCAGGAAGCGGACGGTACAGGCCCGGCTCCAGACCGATCAGCAGGGTCTGGGAATCCGCTGAGCCCACGGATCCCTCGGGGAAGACCGTGATGACGTTGCCGGGCACGACATCGGTCGCCTTGACCGCCGTCCCGTTGACGTTCACGGCCCGTAGACCCGCCCGCCACTCCGTATGGAACAGCGCTCCCTTGGGGGCCCGCCCCAGCGAGCGGATCGGGAACAGGGCCGCCAGCCCCATCGCCCCCAACGCGGCGCCGAGGGCGCTCAGCAGCACGCGTCTGCGGGTCATCATCTCCGCGCCCCGCTCGAAGGCGTCCACGGCCTCGGCCAGCTTGGGAGCGGGCGAGGGCAGGGGTGTCCGCCGTTCGACGTCGTGTCCAACCGGCAGGAAACGCTTGGCCCAGAGCACCAGGCCCAGGCCGACGCCCCCCAGCGCCAGGCCCAGGAACGCTCCCTCCCACGGGGGCCTCCCCCCCAGCACGTAGATCACGACCAGTCCCACCGAGCCCATGAGGCTCGCGAGGAACGCCGCCAGCGGCAGACCGGTCGATATCGAGCGACGCTCTCGGTCGATCATCCCTCACCCACCCTCGTGCCGATCCATCGCGTGACCGCCAGCATGATGCCCAACCCCACCACGAGCGCGATCGCGCCCTCGGCCACCGGGCCCAGGTGCCCGAGGGACGCCCCACCCCGGTCCCTGGGGTCCTGCAGGTACTGCACGTACCGCACGAGCGAATCCATCTGTCCTTGGGTGAAGTCGAACCTCGGCATCGCCCCTTCCCCCGGTCCGCAGGCGCGGCTGGTGTTCGGGCAGCCGGGCCCCACGAGCACGGCCTCAGCGATCTGGGGGGCCCGCGCGGGGCGGAGGTTGGGAGCCACCTGGCCGGAGGTCAGCGCCTCCCCGATGCCCGTGGTCGAATGACAGGCGGCGCAGTTCTCCAGGTAGAGCTCGGCCCCCGAGTTCAGGTCACCGGCCGCCGGGTCCGGCGAGGGCACCGGGGGGCCGGTCCCGCCGAAGGTCTCGACGTAGGAGACGATCGAGGAGATCTCACCATCCGTGTACGGGCTCGGTTGGGTCCGGGAGGTCGCCCCGGGGGCGGTCAGCGGCATGCGGTTGGTCCGCAGCATGAAATCGGTGTACGCCCCGCCGTCCAGGGCCCCGTTCAGGTTCGGCCCGTTGTTCGTGCCCTCGCCGTGCGGGCCGTGGCACCACGCGCAGTCACGGTCGTAGAGGATCCGGCCGGTGTCCGCCTCGGAGACGGTCGGGTACAGGCCGGGCGGACGGTACGGGCTCGGGCCGCGCTGGACGAAGTACGTGCATCCCGCCGTCGCCAGGCCCAACGCTCCGGCCATCAGCAGCAGACGGAGGACGCGCCCGGGCATCAGGCCGCCACGCTCCCCCCCGCGCGCCGGGCGGGCCGCGAGGCATCCATGGCGCGGAAGGTCCGCAGCAGGATGGCCCCCGTGGCCGTGAGGTAGACGGCCGCCGGCGGGATCCACATCAACGCTCCCGCCAGCTGCTGGTCCTGCAGGGGGGTCAGCCCCCACAGCGCGGGACCCGGTCCGTGGACGGGATACAGGAGGGTGGAGGCGAACAGGATCAACGCACCCAGCAGACCGCTCTGGACCGCGGAGGCCGAGAGGAACAGGGCCCGGCCCAGCACCCCCATCCCTTCGCGGGGACGCTCGTCGAGCGCCACCGACCAGGCGAGCATCGCCGTGGACAGGAAGGCCGTGTGCTCGAGGGCATGGAGCAGCGGGTCCTCCACCGCGGCCTGGTACAGGACCGGCAGGTGCCAGCTCCACAGCGCGATGGTGAACACGCTCCAGGCCACCACCGGGCGACGAACGGTCCGGACCACGCCCGTCGCGGCCAGGGCGTGCGCGGCCCGGGCCACCCGACGTCGGCGCTCGGGCGACAGACCCGCCAGCGTGGTGATCACGGGCCGTCCGAGCACGAAGAGCGGAGCGGCGACGACGATCAACAGGAGATGTTGCACCATGTGGGCCGAGAACAGGGCATCGGCCATGGCGTCCAGCGGGGACACCAGCGCCACGACGATCACCAGCCAGCCCGCGAGGAAGGCGCCGGCGCGCAGATCGGCGGTGGGATGTGGGCTCCGTCGCCGGATCGTCCGGTAGCCCCGCGCGTACAGGAGGCCCGCAGCCCCCAACCCCGCCAGGACCGTCGGATCCGGGCTCCACGCTCCCCAGAGCTCGCCCGGGCCGACCAGCGCGTGACCCACCATGGGGGTCATCAGCCGCACCCCCCGATCATGACGACCGGCACGAAGCTGACCGCGATCAGGACCGCGAACAGGATGCTCGACATGATCCCGGAGCGAGCCAGCCACGTGGCTCGGTCGGCCGGCGTCCGATCGCGTCGCGAGCGCAGCGACCGCAGCTCCACATAGGACAGCACCCCCGCCACGACCGTGAAGGCCAACAGACCGCCGTTCAGCATGGCGGAGAAGGTGTTCATGTCGAAGCCGAAGATCCGGTCGCCCGCCCTGGATGCCGGGCCGCAGGCCAAGAACTCGCCGATCGCCCAGCTCCAGTAGAGCTGCAGCACCCAGGCCACCGGCCCGGTCAGGACACCGATCCAGGCCAGGACCGATCGGTGGTCCTTCCGGCGGATCCGCTCCTCGTTCTGGGTGGGTGTCTGGGACATCGGACGACCTCACAGGTAGGGAGACAGGTACACGGTGAGCAGGACGAAGACCCACACCAGGTCCACGAACTGCCAGTACATCGAGAAGTTCTGGACGCTCACGTGCCGGTGCATGTCGTACGCCCCCCGCCAGAGCCGGACCTGCACCCAGGCGCTGACCATGAGGCCGATGATCACGTGCAGCGCGTGGAACCCGGTGATCGTGAAGTACAGCGAGCCGTAGGCGTTCGTCTGCGGGTTGAACTCCTTCAGCGTGTGCGGCCACTCGACCCCGAGCTCCAGGGCCACGAACAGCAGCCCGGGGAACCAGCCGATCAGCATCCAGAACTGGGCCGCTACCTGATGCCCCAAGCGGACCGCACGGTGCGCCAGGTGCACCGGCAGGCTGGAGCTCCACAGGATCGCCGTCATGATGAGGACCAGCGTGAGCTTCGGCTTGTCGATCCCATCCGGGGGCCACACCGGCGTCGACTGGAACCGCAGGAACCAGTACGACATCAGCAGCATCGAGAACAGGACGGCCTCGGTGGCGATCAGCCAGACCATGCCCCACCACGAGGGGGACCGGGACCCCAGCGCGGTGGTCGGGAGCACCTCGGCTCCCCGCCCGGTGGGCTCGAACGCACGTGCCTCGCTCACGTCTCCTGGGTCTCCCCCCTGGGCCACATCCAGCCCATCACGCTGCCCGCGACGGCCACCATCCCGAAGGCGAACAGCCCCCACTGGCTCAGCAGGAACGCGTAGAAGGAGACCAACAGCGCCACTGAGACGATGAACGGCCAGGGAGACTCGTGCGGCATCTTCACCACGGCCTCCGGCTCGGCATCGCTCACGCTGGTGGCCAGGGTGAGGTGCCCCGAGGTCAACGGCCGGCCGCCCTCCTCAGGGGACTGGAAGCCGCGATGGAGCTCCGGCTGGTCCCAGGCCGGCTCGCGGCTGCGCACCTCGGGGACGGTCTCGAAGTTGTACTCGGGGGGCGGGGAGCTGATGGTCCACTCCAGCGTCTCGCCGTCCCAGGGGTCATCTCCGGCCGGCTCGCCGTGGGACCGCGCCCAGAACCAGTTGATGAACGTGAGGAGGATCCCGAGAGCCAGGATGAACACCCCCACCGTCTCCCACAGGTTGTAGACGCCCCATCCCAGCCCGGGCTGGTACGTGTAGGTGCGACGGGGCTGGCCGGCCAACCCGGCCAGGTGCATGGGGAAGAACGTCAGGTTGAACCCGATGAACATCAGCCAGAAGCTGATCTGGCCGGCCCGTTCGTGGAGCTTGCGGCCCAGCATCTTGGGGCCCCAGTAGTACAGGCCGGCGAACATCGGGAAGAAGGCGCCGCCGGCCATCACGTAGTGGAAGTGCGCCACCACGAAGTAGGAGTCCGTGATGGCCTGGTCGAATGGCACGGCGCTGAACATCGCCCCCGTGAGACCACCCACCACGAAGACGAACAGGAAGCCCAGCACGAACAGCATCGGGGTCTTCAGGACGAGCCGGCCCGACACCATCGTCGCGAGCCAGGCGAAGATCTGCGTCCCGCTCGGCACCACCACCAGGAAGCTCGCCGCCGAGATGAAACCCATCGCGATCATCGGCAGACCCACCGCGAACATGTGGTGCACCCACACGCCGAAGCTGATGACGAAGATGAACAGCTCGGCCAGGACGATGTACGTGTAGCCGATCATCGGGCGGCGGGAGAAGGTGGGCACGATGGCCGAGACCAGCCCCAGCGCCGGCAGGATCACCAGGTACACCTCCGGATGCCCGAAGATCCAGAACAGGTGCTGCCAGAGGATGGGGTTGCCGCCGTTGCCCGCGTCGTAGAAGTGGAAGCCGAACTTCCGCTCCAGCTCCAGGAACACGTTGGCTACCGACAGGGCCGGCAGCGCGAACACGGCGGTGAATGCGAAGGCCAGCTCGCCCCACACGAAGATCGGGATGCGGTTCAGGGTCATGCCGGGGGCCCGCATCTTGAACGTGGTGACGATGAAATTGATGGCTCCGGTCGTGGTCGAGATCGTGATGAAGATCAACCCCAGCGCGTAGAAGTCGATGCCGTGCTCGGGGGTGAACGCGGTGGAGGCCAGGGGCACGTAGTCGAACCACCCCGCGTTCGGGGCCTGCCCGGAGATGAAGGCCGACGTCATGAAGATGCCGGCCCCGAGGAAGACCCAGTAGCCGAAGGCGTTCAGGCGCGGGAAGGCCATGTCCCGGGCGCCGACCATGAGGGGCACGAAGTAGTTGCCGAACCCCGAGAGCACGGGGGTGGCGAAGAGGAACATCATCGTGACCCCATGCATCGAGAAGAGTTGGTCGTAGGCCTCCGGCGACAGCACCTGCAAGCCCGGACGGGTGAGCTGGACCCGCAGGAGCATCGCCCCCACCCCGGCGATGGCGAAGAAGACGAAGCCCGTGTACAGGTAGCGCATCCCGATGCGCTTGTGATCGACGGTCCCGATCCAGCTGGCCAGTCCCGGGGTCTCGCCCCAGACCTCGTCCAGGCGCTCGGCGATCGACGCCATCAGTTCAGCCCCATCAGGTAGTCGACCAACGACTGCAGCTGTGACCGGGTCAGCTGGGTGGGCGGCATGATCACCCCCGGTTTGACGGCCTGCGGATCCCTGATCCAGTGCGCGAGGTTCCCGCGCGTGAGCCGGAGCGTTCCCGCCGCGATCGTCTCCCGGTCCGCCAGATGGGTGAGGTCGGGCGCGAGCGCGGCCGAGGCGGGGGTGCCGCGGATCGTGTGGCAGCCGTCGCAGGTCTGGGCCAGGAAGACGGCCAGGCCGTCGGCCGCCGACCCGGTGGGCGCGGCGGCCGGCGCCTCCTGGTGGGCCATCCACCGCTGGAAGACATCAGGCGGGTCCGCCACCACGAAGAAGGCCATGTGCGCGTGCTGAAGACCGCAGAACTCGGCACACTGTCCTCGGTACCGCCCCGGGCTATCGGCTACCAGCACGATCGAGTTCGTCTTGCCGGGGATCATGTCGATCTTCGGCGCCAGCTGGGGCACCCAGAAGCTGTGGATGACGTCGGCGGTGGTCACCTCGATCCGGACGGGCTCACCGGCCGGGATATGGATCTCGTTCGCGGTGATGGCGCCGTTCGGGTAGCGCGCCTCCCACCACCACATGTGGCCGATCACCTGGACGGTCAGCTGTGGATCGCCGCCGGCGATCGCGTTCATGTCGCGGACGGAGACCACGAAGACCGCGGTGAGGATCAGCACCGGGATGATCACCCCGGCCAGCACCACGAACGGCTCCCCCCAGCGGGGCTCGGATCGGTCCACGTCCGTGCCTCGTCTTCGACGGCGGATGATGGCCGCCGTCATGAGCCCGAGGACCACCGCCAGCACCACGGCGGAGATGGCGAAGAGGAGCCACCACAGCCCCTCCACCCGCTTCTCGCTGGCCCCGTGCGCGTCGAGCACGGACGGCCCCCCGAGCGCACAGGCGCTCGTGGCGAGCGCGATCACGATCCAGCTCGCGCCCGCTCGGATCCCGCGTGACGGGATCCGTCGACCCTTCCCCCCACATGAGCTGCTACGCAAAACGATCCAGTTGTTCCCCCCCGCCGCGGTTCTCAACCACCCTGCCCGGAGCCCCCCGATCGCGCCTCCCGCAACAGGCCTTGCGCCTCCTGCCGGTGC
>DASQQQ010000018.1:0-26125 GCA_035643355.1 Actinomycetota bacterium
ACTCGCGCGACCTGCTGGAGGACGAGCCTCAGAACGTGGTGGCCCGGCTGCGCCTGCGCGAGGGGGACCGGGCGCTGATCGACGCGATGCAGGATCCCGCGTTCGGCGAGCTGCTGCTGGATTCGGTCCGCCGCCGCCGCCGGTTCCCCGGCGGCAAGGGGCGGGTGGAGACCAGCATGACCAAGGTCTTCCGCTCGCTCCGCGGACCAGTGTCCGAGCCGTTGGAGGCTCGGCCGATGCAGGCAGAGCAGAGCAACTCCTCGGTGATCTTCGGCGACCGCCTGGTGCTCAAGCTCTTCCGCCGCACGGAGGAGGGCCCGAACCCGGACCTGGAGATCGGGCGGTTCCTGACCGAGCGGGCCCGGTTCGCGAACATCCCGCCGGTGGCCGGGGGCCTCGAGTACCGGCACGGGCGCGGTCCCGCACAGACGCTCGGGATCGTCCACGGCTTCGTGCCCAACGAGGGCGACGCCTGGGGCTTCACGATCGATGCCGTAGCCGGCTACCTGGAGCGGGCCCAGGCCCGTCCCACCGAGGACCTGGAGGGGGTCTTCGTGCCCGCCACCCCCCTGGAGGCCGTGGATGTGGAGCCCTCGCCGCTGGCCGAAGAGACGATCGGCGCGTACCTGGAGGCGGCCTGGAGGCTCGGCGCCCGCACCGCCGAGCTGCACCTGGCCCTGTCCTCGGACCAGGAGGATCCGGCCTTCCGGCCCGAGGCGGCGACCGGCCACTACCAGCGCTCGCTGTACCAGTCGATGCGCGGCACGGCCAACCGCGTGTTCCAGCTCCTGCGGGCGCACCGAGGGGACCTGCCCGACGCCGAGCGGGTCCTGGAGCTGCAGCCCGAGATCCTGGCCCGGCTGCACGCCGTGCTGGAGCCCAAGCTCACCGCGTACCGGACCCGGATCCACGGCGACTACCACCTCGGCCAGGTGCTCTACACGGGCAAGGACTTCGTGATCATCGATTTCGAGGGGGAGCCCGCGCGGCCCATCGGCGAGCGACGGTTGAAGCGGCTGGTGGTGCGGGACCTGGGCGGGATGCTCCGCTCGTTCCACTACGCGGTGAGCATGCCGGTGCTGGGGCGGCCCGGCCTGCCGGCTCCCGAGGAGACGGCGCACCTGCGGCCCTGGATGCGCCTGTGGTACGTCACGATCGGGGGCCTGTTCCTCCGCTCGTACCTCGAGACCGCGGACCAGGCGGCGTTCATGCCGCGCTCCCGCGAGGAGCTGGCGGTGCTGCTGGACGCCTCGGTGCTAGAGAAGGCCCTGTACGAGCTGGCCTACGAGGCGAACAACCGGCCTGAGTGGCTGCCGATCCCGATCGGCGGCATCCTCGACCTGCTGGGGGTCGCGGACTGAGGCCGGCCCCCGACCGCGAGGGCTCCTCGCTCGCCGAGCTGGCCCGTCTGCACGGCATCCAGGGCAGCTACGTGGACCTGCGGGGGCAGCGGCGACGGGCCTCGCGGGAGGCCACCCTGGCCGTCCTGCGCGCCCTCGGGGCCCCGGTGGACCGCGCCTCGGACATCCCCGAGGCGATCCGGGAGCGCCGCGAGGAGGGCTGGGGGCAGCTGCTCGAACCGGTTGCGGTGGTGTGGGAGGGCCTCACGGCCGCCTTCGACCTGCGGATGCCGCCGGGTGTCGAGCCCACCTTCGTGGAGCTCCGCCTGGAGTTGGAGGGCGGGGGCAGCGTGCGGGGATGGAAGGAGCGGGTGGAGGACCTGGTGCCCCTGCCGCCGGAGCCCGAGGCCTCGGGGCTGGGCGTCCGCCGGCGGGTGGTCCTGTCCGACCCCCTGCCCCTCGGCTATCACCGGCTGTGGGCGTCCGCCGGGGGACGCCAGGCCTCCTGCCTGGTGATCTCGGCGCCGCGGCGGACCGACCCCAGCCCCGATCCGGGGACCTGGGGGGTGTTCCTCCCGCTGTACGCGCTGTGGTCCAAGCGGAGCTGGGGCGTGGGCGACCTGACCGATCTCGGAGCGCTCCGGGACTGGGTGGTGGGCCTGGGCGGCCGGCTGGTGGGGACCCTGCCGATGTTCGCGGCCTTCCTGCGCGACCCGGGGGAGCCGAGTCCGTACTCCCCGATCAGCCGCCTGTTCTGGAACGAGCTGTTCGTCGACGTGGAGGCGGCGCCGGAGCTGGCCGCGAACGCCGAGGCCCGCCGGCTGATCTCGGCGCCAGGCACGCGGCGGGCCATCGGGCGCCTGCGGCGCCGGCCGCTGGTGGACCACGCCCAGGCCGCGGCGCTCAAGCGGAGCGTGCTGGAGCTCCTGACCGACCGGCTCCACCGGTCGGGCTCGCGCCGCCGCGACGCCCTGGAGGAGTTCGCGCGGGAGCACCCCGCCCTCGACGACTACGCGAGGTTCCGGGCCGCCGGCGAGCGCTGGGGGGTGAACTGGCGCGTGTGGCCCGGTCCGGCTCGGGACGGGCGACTGGAGACGGCCAACGTGGATAGCGCCGCCACCCGCTTCCACCGCTACGCGCAGTTCCTGGCCGACGAGCAGATGGGGGAGCTTCGGCGGGTCTCGGAGGAGGGCGGTGCCGGATTGTACCTGGACATGCCGCTCGGCGTGCACCCCGACGGGTACGACGTGTGGCGCGAACGCGAGAGCTTCGCCCAGGGCGTCTCGGCCGGGGCCCCGCCGGACGACTTCTTCCAGGGCGGCCAGGACTGGGGGTTCCCGCCGCCGCATCCGGACCGGATCCGGGAGGAGGGGTACCGGTACCAGATCGCATGCCTGCGCCGGGCCATGGCCCACGCGGCGGCGCTTCGGATCGACCATGTGATGGGACTGCATCGCCTGTACTGGGTGCCGGAGGGCGCCTCGGCGGAGCAGGGGCTGTACGTCCGGTACCGGCCCGAGGAGTGGTACGCGATCGTGGCCCTCGAGTCCCGGCGCTCGGGCACCGCGATCGTGGGCGAGGACCTCGGCACCGTGCCTCCCGCGGTGCGCGCCTCGATGGACCGGCACGGGTTGCTCCGCAGCTACGTGCTGCAGATGGAGGCCGGTCCGGACGGCCTGCGGCCGCCCCCGGCGAGGTCCCTGGCCACCCTGAACACCCACGACATGCCGCCCTTCGCGGCCTGGTGGGACGGGACGGGCGGTCGCACGCGGTCCGCGGTGGCGCGGGACCTGCGGCGGCTGGGCTTCTTGGTCCGGGGGGCCGAGCGCGACGAGGCCGCGGTGCTCCGCGCCTGCCTCGCCTACCTGGGCCGCTCGCCGGCCCGGATCGCGATCGCGAACCTGGAGGACCTGTGGGGTGAGCACGAGCCGCAGAACCGTCCCGGGTCCACCGGGTACCCGAGCTGGCGCCGCCGGGCCGCCCATCCGCTCGAGGAGCTGCCTCGGCTCCCGGAGGTTGCCGATACACTCGCGGAGGTGGGGGTCCTTCGACGACAGAGGGGCGCGCCTTCCCGCCGCGGGGCCGGAGGGATCACGTGAGCCAGCGCGTGCGGCACGACGTCTCCCTGCTCTCGGACGACGATGTGTTCCTGTTCAACGAGGGCACGCACGCCCGCCTGTACCGCAGGCTCGGCGCTCACCTGCTCAGCCACGAGGGCGTGGAGGGGACGTACTTCGCGGTCTGGGCTCCCGACGCCGAGTCGGTCTCGGTGATCGGCGACTTCAACGGCTGGGACCGGGGGGCGGACCGGCTGCAGCCCCACGCGAGCTCGGGCATCTGGGAGGGGTTCCTCGCCGGGGTGGGCGAGGGCGCGGTCTACAAGTTCCACGTGGCCTCCCGCTTCGCGGGCTACCGCGTGGACAAGGCCGACCCGTTCGCGTTCCTGGCCGAGACGCCTCCGAAGACGGCCTCGGTGGTCTGGCCCCTGGACTTCGAGTGGGGGGACCAGGCCTGGATGCGCGAGCGCCACCGGGCGAACGCCCTGGACGCGCCGCTGGCGATCTACGAGGTGCACCTCGGCTCGTGGATGCGGGGTGAGGGCGATCGGATCCTCAGCTACCGAGAGTTGGCCCCGCGCCTGGCCGAGCACGCGAAGGCCCTGGGCTTCACGCACGTGGAGCTCCTGCCGGTGATGGAGCATCCCTTCTACGGCTCGTGGGGCTACCAGACCACGGGCTACTTCGCGCCCACCAGCCGGTACGGGACGCCCCAGGACCTCATGGCGTTCATGGACCACCTGCACCGCGAGGGGATCGGCGTGATCCTGGATTGGGTGCCCTCGCACTTCGCCACCGACGAGCACGGCCTGGGCCGGTTCGACGGGACCCACCTGTACGAGCACGCCGACCCCCAGCTCGGCTTCCACCCGGACTGGGGCAGCTACGTCTTCAACTACGGCCGCAACGAGGTGCGGAGCTTCCTGCTCTCCAGCGCCCTGCACTGGCTCGACACCTACCACGCCGACGGGCTTCGGGTCGACGCCGTGGCCTCGATGCTCTACCTGGACTACTCGCGGGGGCCGGGGGAGTGGATCCCGAACCGTCACGGCGGCCGGGAGAACCTCGAGGCGATCGACTTCCTGCGCCAGCTGAACGTCGCCGTGTACCGCGATCACCCGGGGGTCCAGACCTACGCCGAGGAGTCCACGGCCTGGCCCAGGGTGTCCCGGCCCGTAGAGCACGGGGGTTTGGGCTTCGGGCTGAAGTGGGACATGGGATGGATGCACGACACGCTCGAGTACTTCGACCGCCAGCCGGTCCATCGCAGCTACCACCACGACCGGATCACGTTCCGGATGCTGTACGCGTTCAACGAGAACTTCGTGCTGCCCCTCTCGCACGACGAGGTGGTGCACGGCAAGGGCTCGCTGCTGTCGAAGATGCCGGGCGACGAGTGGCAGCGGTTCGCGAACCTGCGGCTGCTCCTGTCCTACATGTACGCGCAGGCCGGCAAGAAGCTGCTGTTCATGGGCTCCGAGTTCGGGCAGGGCTCGGAGTGGCGCCACGATCATTCGTTGGACTGGCACCTGCTAGAGCACGAGCCTCACCTGGGGGTCCAGCGGCTGGTGGCGGACCTGGGCCGGATCTATCGGGAGCAGCCCGCCCTGCACGAGCTCGATTGCGACCCGGCAGGGTTCGAGTGGGTGGATGCCTCGGACGCCGCGGGCAGCATCATGAGCTTCCTGCGCAAGTCCTCCTCGGGCGCACCGCCGGTGCTGGTGGTCTGCAACTTCACCCCGGTGGTCCGCCACGGCTACCGGATCGGCGTGCCCTCGACCGGTCGGTGGACCGAGCTGCTGAACAGCGATGCCGTGGGCTACGGCGGCAGCGGCCAGGGCAACCTGGGCGGGGTGGAGGCGGAGGAGGAGCCGATGCACGGGCGGGCGTGGTCGGTGCCCCTCACCCTTCCCCCCCTGGCCTGCCTGTTCCTGACCGGGTCCTGAGCGCCCCCGTGGACCCGTTCTCGGCCCCGCTCGGCGCCACCCCCATGCCGGAGGGCGGCTGCGCCTTCGTGGTGTGGGCGCCGCTCGCCGAGCGGGTGGAGGTCCTGGTGGGTCCGCCGGCGGGCCGGACGATCGCCCTGGAGCCGGCGGAGCGCGGGTATCACGCCGCCCTGGTGGCGGAGGTCGGGCCCGGGGACCGCTACCTGCTGTCGCTGGATGAGGCCGAGGGGGTCCCAGACCCGGCCTCACGCAGCCAGCCCGAGGGCGTGCACGGGGCCTCGGAGGTGGTGGACCGCACCGCCTTCGCCTGGACCGACGAGGGGTGGTCGGCCCCGCCCCTGGGCGAGCAGGTGCTGTACGAGCTGCACGTGGGCACGTTTTCCGAGGCCGGGACCTTCGAGGGGGTCCGGGAGCGGTTGGATGCGTTGGTCCAGCTCGGCGTTACGGGGGTGGAGCTGATGCCGGTGGCGCAGTTCCCCGGCGAGCGGAACTGGGGATACGACGGCGTGTTCCCCTTCGCGGCCCAGGACAGCTACGGGGGACCGGCCGGGCTGGCTCGCCTGGTAGACGCCTGTCACGGCGCCGGCCTGTCGGTGTTCCTGGACGTGGTGTACAACCATGTGGGACCCGAGGGGAACGTCCTGCCGCGGTTCGGCCCGTACTTCACCGACCGCTACCGCACGCCCTGGGGTGATGCGGTGAACCTGGACGGGCCGGGCAGCGACGAGGTTCGTCGGTTCTTCATCGACGACGCGCTGGGGTGGCTCGAGGAGTTCCACCTGGACGGCCTGCGGCTGGACGCGATCCACGCGATCGTGGACCAGACCGCCCGCCCCTTCCTGGCCGAGCTGGGGGCCGAGGTGGCGACATTGTCCGAGCGTCTGGGGCGCCGGCTGTTCGTGATCGGCGAGACGCCCGAGAACGACGCGCGCGTGGTGACCCCCCGCGAGCTCGGCGGGATGGGCCTGGACGCCCTGTGGAGCGAGGGCTTCCATCACGCCCTGCACGCCCTGGTCACCGGGGAGCGGGACGGCTACTACGTCGATTACGGAACGCTGGAGCTGATGGCCCGAGCCATGACCGAGGGCTGGGTGTTCGCGGGACAGTACTCGCGGTTCTGGGGGCGGCGGCACGGCAGCTCGCCGCGCCCGGTGACCCCCGACCGCTTCGTGGTCTACGCCCAGAACCACGATCAGGTGGGCAACCGGGCGCTGGGGGAGCGCCTGTCGGCGCTGGTGCCCTTCGAGGACCTGAAGCTGGTGGCCGGGCTGCTCCTGCTCTCGCCGTTCGTGCCGTTGCTGTTCATGGGCGAGGAATACGGCGAGCTCGCCCCGTTCCGGTACTTCGTGAGCCACGGCGATCCCGACCTGATCGAGGCCGTGCGCCGCGGGCGTCGGGAGGAATTCGCCGCCTTCGGCTGGCCGGGTGAGCCGCCCGACCCCCAGGACCTGCGCACCTTCCTGCGCTCCCGGCTCCGGCCCGGGCTCCGCGAGCGCGAGCCCCACCGGTTCCTGCTGGAGCTGTACCGCGAGCTGCTGCGCCTGCGACGAGAGCGCCCGGCACTGGGGCGCTCCACGAAGGAGGGTATGGAGATCTGGGCCGACTCGGGCACCGGGGTCCTGCAGCTCCGTCGCCGCACCGAGGAGGACGAGGCCGTCGCCTACTTCCACTTCGGGAGCGAGCCGGCCACGGTGACGTTACCCGAGGGCGACTGGACCCTGGCCGTAGACTCCTCGGACCCGCGGTGGGGTGGACCGGAGGCCACGGCGCCGACCGCGTTGCGTGGTCCGGCCGAACGGTCCATCGTGCATCCCCGGAGCTTCGTGTTGTTCGTGAGCCGGGGGGAGGGCTGAGGTGCGGGTGTGGCCGGGAACGCCGACGCCGATCGGTGCCACCTGGGACGGCCAGGGGGTCAACTTCGCCCTGTTCTCCGAGCACGCCGAGTCCGTCGACCTGTGCCTGTTCGACGCGCCCGAGCAGGAGCACGAGAGCCAGCGGATCCGCCTGCGCGAACGCACCGACTTCATCTGGCACGCCTACCTGCCCGACGTACGCCCGGGCCAGTTCTACGCCTACCGGCTGCGCGGGCCCTACGAGCCGGAGGCCGGGCATCGGTTCAACCCCTCCAAGCTGCTGCTGGACCCCTACGCCAAAGCCGTCTCCGGCTCCCTGCGCTGGGACGACGCCCTGTACGGCTACACCATCGGACACCAGGAGGAGGACCTGTCCAGGGACGACCGGGACAGCGCCCCCTTCCTGCCCAAGTGCATGGTGGTCGACCCGGCCTTCACCTGGGGTCTGGACCGCCCGCCCCGCACGCCCTGGAGCCGCACCGTGATCTACGAGTGCCACGTGAGGGGCATGACGATGCTCCATCCCGCCGTCGCCGACGAGCTGCGCGGCACGTACCTGGGCCTGGCCTCGGACCCGGTGATCGACCACCTCCTCTCGCTGGGCGTGACCGCGGTGGAGCTCCTGCCGGTGCACCAGAGCGTGGCCGACCGGCACCTGGTGGAGAGGGGGCTCACCAACTACTGGGGCTACAACTCGATCGGTTTCTTCGCCCCGGGCGCCCGCTTCGCCACCGGCGACCGGGGTCAGCAGGTGGCCGAGTTCCAAAGCATGGTCCGCGCCTTCCACGAGGCCGGGCTCGAGGTGATCCTGGACGTGGTCTACAACCACACGGCCGAGGGCAACCAGCTGGGCCCCACGTTGTCGTTCCGAGGGATCGACAACGCCGCCTACTACCGGCTGATCCCCGACAACGGCCGCTACTACATGGACTTCACCGGGACCGGGAACAGCCTCAACGTGCTGCATCCGCGCACCATCCAGATGATCGCCGACAGCCTGCGGTACTGGGTGCAGGAGATGCACGTGGACGGCTTCCGGTTCGACCTGGCCCCGGTGCTGGGCCGTGAGCCGCTGATGGTGGACCCGGGAGGCACGTTCTTCGACGTGGTGATGCAGGACCCGGTGCTGTCCGAGGTCAAGCTGATTGCCGAGCCCTGGGACCTGGGCCACGACGGCTACCAGGTGGGCCGGTTCCCACCCGGCTGGGCAGAGTGGAACGGACGGTACCGCGACACGATCCGGCGGTTCTGGAAGGGGGAGCCCGGGCAGGTCCCCGAGCTCGCGTCGCGCCTGTCCGGCTCGGGCGACATCTACCAGGGCAGCGGCCGCCGCACGTACGCCTCGGTCAACTTCATCACCGCGCACGACGGCTTCACCCTGAACGACCTGGTGAGCTACGAGCAGAAGCACAACGAGCAGAACGGCGAGAGCAATCGGGACGGGGCGAACGACAACTACAGCCGGAACTGGGGCGTGGAGGGGCCCACCGAGTCCACCCGCATCACGTCGATGCGCGAGCGGATGAAGCGCAACTTCCTGGCCACGCTGCTGTTCTCGCAGGGCGTGACGATGCTGCTGGGCGGGGACGAGATCGGCCGCACCCAGTACGGCAACAACAACGCCTACTGCCAGGACAACGAGATCAGCTGGCCGTCGTGGAACCTGTCCCAGCGGGACCGAGAGCTGCTGCGCTTCACGCGGTCGGTGCTCCGGATCTTCCGCTCCAACCCGGTGCTCCGCCGCCGCAGCTTCCTGACCGGGCAGCCGGTGGGCGGCAACGGCACGAAGGACCTCACGTGGGTCCGACCCGACGGCCACGAGATGCAGGGGGAGGACTGGAACGACCCCGGCACCCACATCCTGGGGATGCTGCTCTCGGGCCACGCCACCGACGAGGTGGACCAGCGCGGGCGCCCCGTGGTGGGCAGCACGGTGCTGCTGCTCCTGAACGGCGGCGCGCGCTCCCGACGGTTCGTGCTCCCCAAGGTGGAGGGTCCGGGGCTCTGGCTGGAGCTGATCAACACGGCTCGGCCGGGATCGCGCGTGGTGAAGACCGGCACCGTGAACCTGGTCGCGCACTCGCTGCTGCTACTGCGGTTCGGCGAGGAGCGCACCCGGAGGTGAGCGCCCGCCCGGCCGGAGCCCCGCGCCGGCCCGTCGGCACGTACCGGCTCCAGCTGCGCCAGGGGGTGGGCTTCGCCGACGCCCGTCGGCTGCTGCCGTACCTGTCCCGGCTTGGCGTGAGCGATCTGTACCTGTCGCCACCCTTCGCCGCCCAGCCGGGCAGCGCCCACGGCTACGACGTGATCGACCCCAACCGGCTGGATCCCGCGCTCGGCGGCCGGCGGGCCTTCGAGGCGCTGGCGCGGGAGCTCCGCTCCAGCGGGCTGGGGCTGCTGGTGGATATCGTCCCGAACCACCTGGCCGCGACGCCGGCGAACCCGTGGTGGCGCGACGTGCTCCGCCGGGGCCGAGGATCGCCGTTCGCGCGGTTCTTCGACATCGACTGGGACGCGCCCGGAGCCGACGGCAAGCTCCTGCTCCCGGTGCTGGAGCGCCCGCTCGAGGAGCTGCTGGCCGAGGGGGCCGTGGGGCTCGAGGAGGAGGGGCGTGAGGTGGTCGTGGCCCTCGCCGGGCTCCACCTGCCGATCTCCCCCGCCTCGGAGCGGGCGGTGCGCGAGCGCGGCCTCGGGGCCTGGAACCGGGGCCGGGCCTCGCCCCAGAGCGCCCGGACCCTGCGGGAGCTGATCGAGGAGCAGGCCTACCGCCCGCTCTGGTGGCGCGAGGGCGACCGCCGGGTCAACTACCGGCGGTTCTTCGACATCGCGGGCCTGGCCGGGCTCCGAGAGGAGGACCCCCGCGTGTTCGACCGGGTCCACGCCGCGGTGGTCCGTCTGGTCCAGGAGGGAACGATCACCGGGCTCCGGATCGATCACGTCGACGGCCTGCTCGACCCGGAGGACTACCTGCTCCGCCTGCGACGGGCCACTCGCGTCCCCTACCTCGCCGTGGAGAAGGTGCTGCACCGGGACGAGGTCCTGCCCGGCTCCTGGCCGGTCCAGGGCTCCACCGGCTACGCGCTGCTGAACGACCTGACCGATCTGACCGTGGATCCGCAGGGGTGGCGCGAGCTCGGAGCGGTGACCGAGCGGCTCCGCGGCGACCCGGCCCCGCCGTTCGAGCGGATCCGGCTCGAGGCCCGCCGCCAGGTGCTCCGGGAGCTGTTCGGGAGCGAGGTCCAGGCTCTGGTGCGCCGGGTGGCACGGCTGGCCTCGGGCGCCGCCCTGGACCTGGAGGAGGGGGCGCTCCGGGAGGCGGTGGTCGAGCTCACGGCGGCGCTCGAGGGCTACCGCACCTACGTCGGGCCCGAGGGGGCCGGACCCGAGGACCGCCGGCGGATCGAGCGCGCGGTCCGGGCCGCCCGAGGGCACCTGCCCCGGAGCGCCCGTCCGGCGCTCCGATTCGTGCACCGGGTGCTGACCCTCGAGCTGCCGCCGGTGGCCACGGCGCGGACGCGCTCGGCATGGCTGGAGGTGGTGGAGCGCTGGCAGCAGCTCTCGGGACCCGCGGCGGCCAAGGGGGTGGAGGACACGGCCCTGTACCGGGAGGTCCGCCTGATCTGCCGCAACGAGGTGGGCGCCGACCCGGGGAGAGAGCCCGCCGACCTGCCCGGGTTCCACCGCCGGATCCGCGAGCTCCACGAGGGCCCCCATCCGCTCATCGCCACCTCCACCCACGACACGAAGCGGAGCGAGGACGTCCGGGCCCGGATCGCGGTGCTCTCCGAGCTGCCCGGGGAGTGGGAGCGGCGCGCGGCGAGGTGGATCCGGGCCAACCGCCGGCACCGCCGCGGCGTGCACGGGCACGACGCGCCGGATCGCGACGAGGAGCTGCTCCTGTACCAGACGCTGCTCGGTGCCTGGCCCCAGGACGAGGATCTGGGGCCCTTCGCCGAGCGGATCCGCGCCTACGTGGTGAAGGCCGCCCGAGAGGCGAAGGTCCACACGAGCTGGCTCGATCCCGATGCCGCCCACGAGCGGACCCTGGAGGCCTTCGCCACCGCCGTGATTGCCGACCAGCGGTTCCTCCGCGACTTCCTGCCGCTCCAGCGCACCGTGGCGTTCCACGGGGCCCTGAACTCGCTGTCTCAGGTGGTGCTCCGCACTGCGCTCCCTGGCGTGGCCGACCTGTACAACGGCACCGAGACCTGGGACCTCAGCCTGGTCGACCCCGACAACCGCCGCCCGCTCGACATCCGGGCCCTGGCCCGCAGGCTGGCCGAGCTCGACCGCCGGCAGCCCCGGGAAGGGGCGGACCTGGCCTCGGACCTGATCGGCGCCTGGCCCGACGGACTGGTCAAGCTGTTCGCGGTGAGCCGGTGCCTGCGCCTGCGCCGCGAGCGTCCCGACGTCTTCGTCGAGGGCTCGTATCTGCCCCTTCAGGTCCACGGTCCCGCCGCGGCGCACGCGGTGGCGATCGCTCGACGTGCCGGCGAACGCTGGGCTCTCGCGATCGTGCCTCGCCTGACGCTCCGGCTGGCGGGCCCTGGCCGAGCACCGATCGGGGAGCGGATCTGGGCCGAGACCGTGGCGATGCTCCCGCGCGGAGCGCCCCGGACGTGGGTCGACGCGTTCACCGCCCGCTCGGTCGGACCGGACGCCCGGGGAGCGCTCGCCCTAGGCCAGGTCCTCGCCCCGTTCCCGGTGGCGCTGCTGGTTCCCGCCGAGTGAGGGCGGTCGGCCTCAGCGATGTCGCGCGTGCGGGGCGTCGGCCTCGAACAGCAGCTCCAGGTAGTGGCGGAGGTGGCTGAGCTGCGTTCGCAGGTAGCCGGGGTCCTCGGTCGCCCGGGCCAGGATGAATGCCCCCTCGAAGATCGTGGAGACCTGATCCGCGAGCGAGGGCAGGTCCACGTGAACCGCCGGAGGGTGCGCCTGGGCCGCCTGCCGGAGCTTCTCCAGGATCCGCTCCCGCCACAGCCGGATCGAGCCCACGATGATGTCGTTGACGTCCTGGGACGAGGGCATGTGCTCGTAGATGAACGAGACGAACAGGCATCCCGGCTGGCTGAGCGCCAGCTCCTCGGCGGTGCCCTCGAAGGCCCGCACGAAGCCGATCACCTGCTCGGCGGGATCGTCCGAGTCGGCCTCCGCCTTCTGCATGAGGGTCTCCAGGACCTCCGCGTCGCCGGCCGCATAGCGCTCCACCAGAGCCCGCCCCAGGCTCGCCTTGGTCGGGAAGTGGTGGAAGAAGGCGCCCTTCGACGCGCCGGCCGTTTCGAGCACGGCATCCACCGTGGTCGCCGTGAACCCCCGCTCCAGGACGAGCCGCTGGGCTGCGTCCAGGATCCGTTCGCGGAGGGAGCTCGGCGGCGCGACCATCGGACGCGACTATACCCGATTTGACAGACCGACCGGTCGGTCTCTAGGGTCGGACCGACCGGTCGGTCTATCAAGGGGAGGGATCGAGCGATGGCGAGCGACACCACGACGGTGGAGGCGGTACCGGCTTCTGAGGCAGGGACCGACGGATCGGCCGAGACCACGTTCCCCGAACGGGTGCTCGGGTCGATCCTCGGCACGATCGACGTCTTCACGATGTACCTGGGGGAGAAGCTCGGGCTGTACCGGGCGCTCGGTGACCACGGCCCGCTCACGCCGGGAGGGCTGAGCGAGCGAGCGGGCGTTCACCCTCGCTACGCCCGGGAGTGGCTGGAGCAGCAGACGGTGAGCGGGATCCTCGCGGTCGACGATCCACGCCGCGAGCCGTCGGAGCGTCGGTACTCGCTGCCCGCCTCCCAGGCCGAGGTGCTGCTCGATCGGGACAGCCTCGACTACCTGGCGCCGTTCGTCCGCGTCGTGATGGCCGGCGGCCTTGCCATGCCGGCGCTGATCGAGGCGTACCGATCGGGTGGCGGCGTGAGCTGGGGGCAGCTCGGGGAAGACGCGCGGAGCGGACAGGCCGAGATGAACCGACCCTGGTACCTCCGGTCCATCGGCACCGAGTGGTTCCCGAAGATCCCCGTCCTCCACGAGCGTCTGGCGGCCGGTGCCCGGATCGCCGACATCGCGTGCGGCGAGGGGTGGTCCTCCATCGCCATCGCGCTGGCCTACCCCGCCACCACGGTGGACGGCTACGACGTGGACGAGCCCTCGATCCAGGCTGCCCGCCGCCATGCCGAGGAAGCGGGCGTGGCCGACCGGGCCCGTTTCCGGGTGGCCGACGTGGCCGCCGTCGACCTCGAGGGCGTCTACGACGCGGTCGTCGGGTTCGAGTTCGTCCACGACCTCCCGCATCCGGTCGAGGTGCTGCGGGCGATGCGCCGGCTGGTCAAGCCGGACGGGCCGGTGGTGGTGCTCGACGAGAACGTCCCCGATCGCTTCACCGGGGAGCCCAACGATGTCGAGCGCGTGATGTACGGGTTCTCGGTCCTGGTGTGCCTGCCCGACGGGATGTCGCATCGGCCGACGGTGGCGACCGGCACGGTGATCCGCGCCGACACGATGCGCGCCTACGCGCAGCAGGCCGGATTCGCCGACGTCGAGATCGAGCCGATCGACCACGACCTGTGGCGCTTCTATCGCCTCGTGCACGAGGGCATCCAGATGGGCTGACGCCGAGGCACCAGGTACCCGCTAGCCCCCCGCCAGCTCCTCGTACAGGCCCAGGGTCCGGCGGGCCACCTCGGTCCAGGTGAACTGCTCGAGCACCCGCTGGCGGCCGGCCTTTCCCATCACCTCGGCCCGGCCCGGGTCGGCCAGCAGCTCGTTCACGCCCTCCGCCAACCCGCGGGCGAAGCCCTCGGGATCCTTGGGCCGGCTCTGGTCGCCCGGCTCGAAGGGGACGAGGATCCCGGTCTCGCCGTCCACCACCACCTCGGGGATCCCCCCCACAGCCGTGGCCACCACGGCCGTCTCGCAGGCCATGGCCTCCAGGTTCACGATGCCGAGCGGCTCGTAGATCGAGGGACAGACGAACACCGTGGCGTGGGTCAGGAGCTGGATCACCGAGGGCTTGGGCAGCATCTCGCGGATCCAGATCACGTTGCCGCGCTCGGTCCGCAGTCGGTCGACCTTGGCCTCGCACTCCGCGCCGATCTCGGGCGTGTCCGGTGCGCCGGCGCAGAGCACCAGCTGGGCCTGGGGGTCGATCTGCCGGGCCGCGTCCAGCAGGTAGGTCACGCCCTTCTGGTGGGTGATGCGCCCCACGAAGATCACGGAAGGGCGGTCCGGGTCGATCCCGTGCGCCGCCAGGACCTCGGTCCCGTCATCGGGCGCGTACTCCTCGGCGTCGATGCCGTTGTGGATCACCCGGACCCGCGCGGGGTCCAGGTCCGAGTACACCCGCAGGATGTCAGCGCGCATGCCCTCGGAGACGGCGACGACCGCGTCCGCATGCTCGAGCGCGGTGCGCTCGATGAACCGGGTGAGCTCGTAGCCGCCCTCCCCGAGCTGCTCGCTCTTCCAGGGGCGGAGCGGCTCGAGGCTGTGCGTCGTGGCCACGTGGGGGACGCCGTGCAGCAGCTTGGCCACGTGTCCGGCGATGTTCGCGTACCAGGTGTGGCTGTGCACCAGCGAGGCGCCCCCCAGGTCGGCCGCCATGGCCAGGTCCACCGAGAGCACGCCGAGGACGGAGGGCGCGCCGGAGAGCTGCTGCCATGGCCGGAAGGCCCGGACCGGCGGATGGGCCCCTGGGTCCCGGTCCGCTCCGAAGCAGCGAACCTCCACCTCGATCAGATCGGCCAGGTCGCGCGCCAGGTACTCGACGTGCACGCCCGCTCCCCCGTACACCTCCGGCGGGTACTCGCGCGTCATCAGGACCACCTTCATCGTTCCCGTTCCCCCCCCGTGGAGCGGCCGTAGGTCGCCGTGATCACATCACCGCGAGGCCGGAGAGATCGCTCATGAGATCGCTCATCGCATCCGGATCGGTGGCCACGTCGACCACCGCCGGCACGCCCTTCGCCGAGGCCTCGGTGGCGCGCTCCAGGGCCGGACGGAGGCCCTCCGCCGCCTCCACCCGTTCCCCGTGGCCGCCCACGGCCTGCGCCAGCAGGTCGTA
Organism: Actinomycetota bacterium; assembly: GCA_035643355.1. Taxonomy (GTDB): domain Bacteria; phylum Actinomycetota; class UBA4738; order UBA4738; family HRBIN12; genus DASQQQ01. Next base: position 15,256 of record DASQQQ010000018.1, read on the forward strand.
GCGCATGGAGGAGACGTCGCTGTGCAGCACCGACTCCTCCCCGTAGAACATCCGCTGCTCGTGGCGGACGTCGCCCCACCCGCCGTTGTCCACGACCACCACAACCACGCCGGCCCCGTTGCGGGCCGCCGTGTCGAGCTCGATCGCCGACAGCCCGAAGGCGCCGTCCCCCGTGAAGACGAACACCGGCTCGGCCGGGCGGGCCACCTTCGCCCCGATCCCGAAGGGCAGACCGATACCGAGGGTTCCCTGCGCCGATCCGATGAACAGGTTCGTGCCGGGAGCGTGGGCCGTGGACAGGGCGATCCCCCAGAGCACGCTGTCCCCGCCGTCGGAGACGAAGGTGTGCGGGCCCTGCTCCCGCGCGAACCTGGCCACCTCGCGGGCCAGCCAGCCCGGGTGGATCCCGTTGGCCGGACGATCGCCCTCCATCTGCCACAGCTGTCGGCTAGAGGCCACGCCCTCGCGGCACTGCTCCATCCATCCGTCCAACGCCTCTGCCGGGGGCTGCCAGGCATCGGTCAGGGCCTCCAGGGTGGTCGCCACGTCCCCGGCCAGCGCTACCTGCGGCCGGCGCCAGCCGCCCAGGTGCTCGGGCCGGACGTCGACCTGCACCACCCGCTGGTCGGGCTGGAACAGCGGAGCGCCGCCGTAGGTCACGTTCGCGTTGAACCGGGAGCCCAGGATCAGGGCAACGTCGGCCGAGGCCAGCGCGATCCCACCGTGGACCAGTCCCCCCAGGCACCGTGGGTGGTCGTCGTCCAGCAGTCCTCGGGCCGCGCTGGTGGTCGTCACGGGGACCCCGGTGCGCTCCGCGAAGTTCCTCAGCGCCTGGCCCGCGCCCGAGAAGAACGCTCCCGAGCCGGCGAGCGCCACGGGGCGCTCGGCCTCGGACAGCAGGTCCATCGCCCGGCGCAGGTCGCTCGGGGCCGGCACCGAGCGGGCGGGCTCGGCTTCGTGGCCCACCGGCCAGGGCGCCTGGTAGGGCTCGGTGGTAGCGGCCAGCACGTCCTGGGGCACCTCGAGGTAGGCCACGCCCGGCGCTCCGGCGCGGGCCTGATGCAGCGCCTCGGAGACGAACCAGCCCACGCGCTCGGGCTTCAGGCATTCGGCCCGCCACTTCGTGAGCGGTGCCACGGCGGCCAGCTGGTCCATGTCCTGCACCGCACCGCGTCCCCGCTGCTCGATGCCGGTGCGCCCGGCGATCACGACCACCGGCACCCCGGCCGCGTTGGCCTCGGCCATGCCGGGAAGCGCGTTGGCCAGCCCGGGGCCGGCCGTGACGGCCGCCACCCCGACCTGGGCGGTGGCCAGGGCCCAGGCCTCGGCCATGAATACGGCGTTCTCCTCGTGACGAGCGCCCACGATGCGGACCCCCGTATGGCGGGCGCCGTCGTACAGGGGAGTGATATGCCCTCCGGGCAGCGCGAAGATGGTGTGGACGTCGCCCTGCTCCAGCGCGCGCGCGACGTGCATCCCACCGTGATCGGTCGTACTCATGTGGTGTGGCGAGTATAGGCAGACGGCGGACGAACCCGGTCCGGGTGGTGCGTAGACGGCCGCCATCGATGGGTATGCGGAGAACGCGGGCTGGCCCGGCCAGAGGAGGATGCCATGACCGAGATGCAGATCACCGAGCTGGAGCCCGATCGGTACGCGGTGGAGCTGACCGAGGGCAACGAGCACACCAGCCACGTCGTCGAGGTGCCCGAGGACATGCTCGACGACCTGGGCCTGGTGGACGCCGACCACGAGGAGGTGGTCCGCGAGTCCTTCGCCTTCCTCTTGGAGCGCGAGCCGGCCACCTCGATCCTGTCCGGGTTCTCGCTGGAGCAGATCGCCAACTACTTCCCCGAGTACTACGACGAGCTGAAGCTGCGCCTGAGCCCCTGAGCTCTTGAGCGCCCGGCCCGTGGCCGCTCAGCGCAGCGTGAAGATCGGCCTCGGCTCGTTGCCCGGGCGCCACTTGATGCTGCAGCCGACGCTCGGGCGCTGGTCCTCGGGCACGGGCCGGTCGGCCAGCACGGCGTCGATCGCGGACCGCAGGTCCTCCCCGGTCACCGGCACACCGTTGCCGGGACGCGAACCGTCCAGCTGGCCCCGGTAGACCAGACGCCGATCCCAGTCGAACAGGAAGGGGTCCGGGGTGCAGGCCGCCGTGTAGGCCATGGCCACCTCCTGCCTCTGGTCGAAGAGGTAGGGGAAGTCGAACCCCACCTGCGCGGCCTGCTCGGCCAGGCTCTCCGGGGCGTCCTCCGGGTACGCGTCGGGGTCGTTGGCGCTGATCCCCACGATGGCCAGCCCCGAGCCCCGGTAGTGGTGGGTCAGCCCGGCGATGCCGTCCTGCACGTGCACGACGTAGGGGCAATGCCGGCACAGGAACAGGACGAGCAGGGCGTCGTGATCGTCGAGATCGGACCGGCGCACCAACCGGCCCGTGGTGACGTCCGGCAGCTCGAAGTCGGGTGCCCTCGCTCCAAGCTCGAGCATGCTCCAGATCCTGGCCACGCTCCATCGCCTCCCGTGTCGTTCGTGTCCCTCGTCCGATGCTAGCCAGACATGCCCGGCTGCGCCGCCGGACGCTCCATGCCCAAGCGCACGAGTTCGGAGAGCGTCACCGGCCGCAGACCCCGGGTCGACAGGCCCTGCAGGATCGCGGGCACGGCCGCCAGGGTCCGCAGCGGGGCGCCGTTCTGCCCCCGGCCGTCGTGCAGGAGCAGGATCGCGCCGGGACGGACGGCGGCCAGGGTCGCCTGGGCGATCTGCGCCGACGAGCGGTCCGATCGCCAGTCGCCGGCCGAGGCGGTCCAAAGCGTCCGCCGCAGGCCGAGCCGCTCGCACACCGTCCAGGCCGGGGCCGTGAACCACCCGTAGGGCGGACGGTAGAAGGCGGGTGCCCGCCCGGTGGCGCTCCCGATCGCGTCCCGGGCTGCCCGGAGCGATCGAGCGGTGCCGACCGGACCCGCCCGGCCCATCGAGTGGTGCGTGTCGCCGTGGCAGGCGATCTCGTGGCCGGCGGCTCTGGCGGCGCGGGCCAGGTCCGGCCACCGACGGACCGAGGAGCCGAGCCAGAAGAAGGTGCACCGGGCCTGCCCGAGGGCCTCCAGGAACCGTTCCGCGAACCGGGGATCGGGTCCGTCGTCGAAGGTGAGCGCCACGGCGGGCTCCTCGGTCGACACGGCGGTGAGCACCCACCGCCCGAGCCGGCGGCCCACCGACGGCACCGCGGCCAGCCCCGGCCCCCAGTAGGCCCCTCCCAGGGCCAGGGCGCCCAGCGCCAGCCGCCGCCCTGTGCTCACGCCGCGGACTCCCGATCGGCGCCTTCGCGCTCCTCCTGCTCGAGGCGCTGGATCTTGCGGACCAGGGGCGACGTGTCGAGCAGGACGATCCCGCAGAAGAACATCGCGAGGCCGAAGCCGGTCCCGACCAGGTTCCAGGTGCCGGTGGCGATGGGCTCGCCGAACAGCACCACCCCGATCGCGATGGCCACCGACGGCTGGAACGCGTCCACCACCGGCATGCTGGCGGCCAGCGGGCCGGCCTGGTAGGCCACCTGCATCAGCCAGATCCCGATCACGGTGGCCGGCACGATCGCGTACCCCTGCCAGTGGGTGAACAGCTCCACGAACCGGGCATCAGCCAGAGAGGTGGCCGAGTCCAGGAAGGCCGACTGCAGCCCCAGCACGCTGGCCGCCGCGATCGCGAGGATCGAGGCCTGGGCCGGGCCGCGGAGCCGCCGACCCCCCAGGACGGCGGCGGCCGCCAGCACCGCCACGACCCCGATCGTGATGGCCCACGGGACGATGTCCGGGAGCGGGTTGCCGCGCCGGGGCGAGGCGGCGACGAGCCCCACCGCCAGCCCACCGGCCACGGACAGGATCCCCACCCACTCGCGGACGCCCATCCGCCGGTGGTGCCGCCGGATCGAGAAGGGGACGGCGAAGATCAGCTCGGACAGCACCAGCGGCTGCACCATGGACAGCGGCCCGAAGGCGAGCGCGACGGCCTGGAAGACGTAGGACAGGAACCCGAAGGCCATGGCGAGCAGCCACACCCGGTCGGTCACCAGCTGCTCCATGAGCCGGATCTTGAACCGGCCCTGCTCGGGCTTCGAGCTCGCCTCGCGTTGCTCCAGGTAGCCGTTCACGGCCAGGGCGGCGCCGGCCAGGGTCGCGAACCCGATCGTGATCGCGTAAGCCCCGAGCGACGTCGCCACCGCCTCGCTACCCGGTGAGTCGACGCGACGGCAACGGGCGCGGGCCGCGGCGGATCGCATGAGGCACGGCCACACGGGGGCGCTCGGTGATCCGGATCAGCTCCTCCAGCTCCGCGGCGGCATCCGCCACGAACAGGGACCGTCCACGCCTGGAGCGCCGGCGGCGTTCCGCGGGCGATCCGGCCAGCCGGGTGAGGGCAGCGACCAGATCGCCCTCGTCCTCCACGACCTCGGTCAGACCCAGCCGCTGCATCTGGAGCGCGTCGTCCCGTCCGTGTCCCGGGATCGGCCGGAACGTCACGACGGGCAGCCCGGCGGCCAGGGCCTCCTTGGAGGACAGGCCTCCCGCGTTATCGATCAGCACGTCGCAGACCCGCATCAGCCCGGCCATGTCCTCGACCCACCCGAGCGCCGTACAGCCGGGGACGCGTTCCATCTGCCCACGGAGCTGCTCGTTGCGGCCGCAGACGGCGACGGCCATCCATCCGGGCATCGAGGTCACACCCCTGGCGGCGCGGAGCATGTCCCCTATGCCCAGGGACCCCCCCACCACCAGGGCGGACCGGACCGCCTGCGGGATCTCAACCGGGAGGGGCTCGTGCCCCGACCGACCGTCGGGGGACAGGAACGCCGACCGGACCAGGGGACCACAGGTCCGGGTGGGACGCTGGGTCCGGGAGGCCAGGTAGTCGGCCACGCTCGCCGAGATGCACAGGTAGCCGTCGATGTCCGGGTGCATCCACAGTTCGTGGACCCCGAAGGTGGGCACGAACGAGATCACGGGGCATCCGAGCGCACCGCGTCCACGCAGCTCGGCGGCGGCCAGGCCGGCGATGTGATAGGTGGAGACCACCACGTCGGGCTCGAAGGAGGCGACCAGCCGACGAAGCCCGGGCAGCGCCAGCTGCACGGGGATCCGGACCCGTTCCCCCCGCTCCTGCGGGTGCTTGAAGAAGGCCTGGAAGATGGCCTGGTACACCCACGGCGCTCGTCGCAGGGTCCAGAAGTAGAAGCCGGCGATCCACTGTCCGGCCGGCCGTGGCATCAGGTCGTGCACGTCGGCCAACCGGGTCCGGTAGCCACGCGATCGCAGGCGCGCAGCGAGCTCGAGCCCCACGCTGACGTGGCCGCTGCCCATGGATGCGGTGAGGATCAGGGCCCGTCGCCCCGAACGGGAGCCCCCCAGCCCCGGCCGCGGCGTCTCCATGGCCTTCCACGTACCCACAGATGCCGCGTGGTAGCCACCTCCTCCGCGTCGCCGCCGAGCTCGGAGGGGGTTCCCCGTTACCGGCTGCCGCTCGGGTCCGAGCGCGGCCCGTGGGGCGCTCCCACGATCAGGTCGGAGCGCGCCAGCGCGACCACCCCGGCGAGCATGATCACGATCGCCACCGCGTCCAGCGCGATCGCCGGCGCGCCGGTCGGCAGGCTCTCGGAGAAGAGCAGGACCCCCAGCGCGGCGCCGGCCAGGGGCTCGGCCACGTTCATGGCGGGGAACGAGTCGCGCAGCGCCGCCACGTGGTAGGCGGCCTGCGAGACGATCAGGCCACCTCCGCCCCAGATCCCCACCAGGTATAGCTGCCAGCTCAGGAACCCCCCCAACCGCCGCTGCTCGAAGATGGGGACGAGCGCCTTGGTGAGTCCGTCCGCCAGGCCGAAGGCGACCCCGGCCGCGGCCCCCAGCACCAGGGCTCGGATGGCAGGTGGGGAGCGGAGCGTGATGGCATGAGCGGCCGCTACCAGCACCGCCGCTGCCCCGAACGTGTACAGCCACCTGGTGGCCGAGGGATCCCCACCCGCGGCGGGTGGTCCTCGCATGACCAGGAACAGGACCAAGCCCCCGGTGGTGGCGACCATGGCGGCCCACTCGATCGGTCGCATCCGGCGGCCCCCCCACGCGCTCGCGATGGGCAGGGCGAAGACCAGGTTGGTCGTGAGGAGCCCTTCGACGGTCACCAGGCTCCCGAAGCTGAGCGCCACCGCCTGCAGCGCGTAGCCGAAGAGCATGAAGAAGGTTCCCCCCAGCCAGATCGGGCGCCGGAAGAGCCAGGTCAAGACCGGTACGCGGGTGCCGGCGTGCTCGGGCGCCCGCGCCGCCGCCCGCTGATGGAGCACCGCGGCTAGGGCGAAGGACAGCGCGGCCAGGAGCGACAAGGCGAAGACCACAGCAGGCTGATGCCCCGTTCGCGGGTGCGGCTAACGGACCACGTATGCGAGGGCCCCGGGCAGGGCTCCGCTCAGGCCGTCTCCTCCCGCATCCGCGTGAAGACCGATGTCAGCAGGATGAAGGCCAGATGCTCGACCTGCCGGTCGGTCTCGGGAGCCCTACTGCGGTGGGCCCGCACGATCTGCGAGGCTCGGGTCACCAGGTCCGGATCCTCCCCCGCGACCTCGTACAGCTCGTCTGCGCGCCCACTCAAGCAGCCCTCCGCGAGCTCCATCGCCTTCTCGGCCAGCTCTTGGGCCGTGACCATCGCCCTCCTCCGCGAGGGTTCGGGGAGCCCACGGCCGGGCTCCTCACCGGGGACCTATCCGGGATGGGGGCGATCTAACCGCGTGGGCCGGTTGGCTCACCAACAGGCGTGAGGTCGCTTCCCTGGGGCCACTGCCTCGGGCTTCGCGTGCGGGTCGAACCCGAGCACGCGGGTGCACCCCGTCCTGGACCGGTCGAGCCGCCCGGACGGGCTCGATGGCGCACGGTCACGACGGGGCGCCCGGCGTCGAGGCGGGGTCGATCACCGCTAGAGCTGCCACCGATCGTCGATCCCCTTGAGGGTGTGGGTGCCCCGGTCCCGGAAGGCGAGGTCCGAGCCGATCACAAGGTCCCTGACCGTGTTCGAGACCAGGATCTCCGCTGGCTCGGCGACGCTCATGATCCGCGCGGCCAGATGGATGGCGATGCCACCGACGTCCCCGTCGCGGAGCTCCACCTCGCCCGTATGGATGCCGGCACGGATCGAGATGTCCACTATCGCGAGCTCGTCCCGGAGAGCGGCCGCTGCGCGGATCGCTCGACCGGGTCCATCGAAGGTGGCCAGGATCCCATCGCCGGTGGTCTTGACCAACCTGCCGGTGTTGCCCTCGACCACGTCCCGCGCAGAGCCGTCGTGCAGGTCCAGGACCGCACGCCAGCGCCGGTCGCCCAGCCGCTCCGCGGTTCCGGTGGAGTCGACGAGGTCCGTGATCGGCGATGTACCTCGAGAGCGCCTCCGGCACGAACGCGTTCTCCTCGGCGTGGACGACGAGGGTCGGCGCGGCGATCGCCGGCAGCAGCGCTCGAGCGTCGGCGGCCGCCGCCGCCTCTTGGAACTTCCGGATCGCGCCGGGGCTGCTGATCAGGCGCTGGAACTTCGCGAACCACGCCCGGAGGCGCTCGTCGCCGGCCCGGCTCGGGAACAGCAGGTCGAAGGTTAGACCGGTGCCCCAGCCCTCTTGGAAGCGCGACATCGTCTCCCGCAACCGTTCCGGCGACATCCCGATCGGGTAGTCCTCGTCCTCGAGGTACCGAACCGCCGCCATGAACAGCACGAGGGCACGGACCCGCTCGGGCCGGCTGGCCGCGAACAGCAACGCCGCCGGGGGAGCGGGACCACCCGCGATGATGGCCGCCTGGCCCGAGCCGGCCGCATCCATGACCGCCTCCATCTCCTCCGCCAAGGCCTCCCAGGGGGGAAGGGCATCCAGGGGCACGGGATCGGAAGCCCCCGTGCCGAACTGGTCGAACCGGATGACCCTGGCGAAGCTCGCGAGGTGCTGGAGGAAGAGGCGATGGGCCGGCTCCTCCCACTCGACGTCGAAGGAGCCGAAGAACCCCGCCGCCGACCGAGAGCACGGGCCAGGCACGGACGCGTCGCGTGAGGGACAGCCGCCGCGCAGCGGGTTCGGATGGCGACGACTCCAGATCGCCACGGCGTTCGGCGTCCTGGTCTCTCTCGCCCTACCGATGTTGATCCAAGGCAGCGCGGAGATCTTCCTCTTGGCGATAGCGGCGCCCTTCGTCATCGGGTTGCTCGTGATGCGCCGTTCGCCCCCGGTGGGCGCGATCTGGTTGGGGGTCTCGTCCCTGGCGGTCCTGCTATCGAGCGCGCCGTTCCTCGCTGACGCGTTGGCCCATCCCGAGTCCCTGTCAGACTTCGTCCCTCTCGTCATCTTCGGCATCAGCACGCTGGTAGGGGTGGTCGCGACGATCCCTTCTTTCCGCCTGGGCGCGGGCTCGGATCTTCGCTCTTCGGCCGCTCGCTCGATCGGGGCCGTTGCGGTTGCCTCGGTTTTCGTTGCGATCCTAGTGTCGGTCGCCTCGTTCTCGGGGATCGAGAGCGCGCCTGCACGGCCGGGTGATGTCCGCTTGGTCGCCCAGGACCTCAGGTTCGTTCCCGCCCAGATCGAAGCGGATGGTGGGCGGATCTCCGTCTTGGTCACCAACCGTGACAGCACGCGTCACACGTTCACGGTCGACGAGCTCGGGGGTGGACCTGAGCATCCCGCCCGACTCCACGCAGAGGGTCTCGTTCACGGCAGATCCGGGCACGTACCGCTTCTACTGCCATCCGCACGCCCCGGGAATGGAGGGTCGGCTGGTTGTGAGATGAGCGGTGTGGCTCATCCCTGGGTGGGCCCCCCGGGACTCGAACCCGGAACCTGCGGATTAAGAGTCCGTTGCTCTGTCCAGTTGAGCTAGAGGCCCGCCCGACTATACCAACCGGCCAGCCCTGCTCAGTGGGGTGACCGAGGGGACTTGAACCCCCAACCCCCAGGACCACAACCTGGTGCTCTAACCGATTGAGCTACGGCCACCACGTGCGGGCCGATTCTACCAGTGGGCCCCTGCCGACCCGGTCCTCGCCCGGCCCACTGGTCGCCGGTCCGGCAAGGCTTCGGCGGAAGTCCAGCGGATGGTTAGGGAACGGTGAGCGGTGAGGAGGTCCCTCCGTAGCATGACCCTCGAGCGCGATCCGGCCGGGTCGACGGTGGTCCAGCGATCAGCGGACCACCCGTGCGACGACGACCCAAGGATGAGCATGCCCATGCGACGGAGCATCATCGTCTTCGTGCTGGCCTGGGAACCGCCATGGTCCTGCCGGGCGCGGCCTACGCGAAGGGCCCGCCGGCCACCTCGTTCTGTGTGGACGGGACCCTGTACTGGACCGTCGGGACGCCGACCGACCTGTCCAACACGGGCGCCCCCGACTCGGCCTTCGACACGATCTACGAGTTCTTCGGGGCCCAGCCCGACAACGTGGCCACCGCGGCCCCCGGCGACCGGGATCACAACGGCGGCCGGTGGCACGTGCACGGGCTGTCGTTCCCGGACGGCTACGCCGCGGCACTGTCCAGCGGTGACCGGACCACGACGGCGTCATCGACGACGACACCGAGATGCAGGCGGCGCTTCGGAGCGGGGAGGCGGTGGACCTGGGGATCGTGATGTCCTTCGAGTGTCCGGTGATCCCGCTCGGCGGCCACTAAGGACCCGCGAGCAAATAACATTGATGTGATTCAGCCGGTCCGGCCCGGTCTGATCGTGTAGTTCCACTCGCCGTGGAACCTGTGGGGCACGAGCGGTATGGCAGCGAACTGCTCATCGGAGACCTTGACCTGCAACGGGTAGGCTCCGGCGTCCCGCTCGGCGTGGACGGCCAGTCCGGTTGCCGTGGTCGTGGCCCCGATCAGCTCCACCACCACCTCATGGCTGGTGAGGGGGCGACCCCGCCAGTTCATGGAGATGTGGGCGAAGAGGCGATGCTCGATCTTGTTCCACTTGGAGGTCCCCGGCGGCAGGTGGCACACGGTGACCGACAGGCCGGTCTCGGTGGCGAGCCGGGAGAGCTCGAGCTTCCACAGCCTGACCCGGTAGCCGTTCGATCCTCCCGGGTCGGCGCAGATGAGCAGGCGCGTGGACCGGGGGTAGGCGTCGCGGCCGACCCCGTTCCACCATCTCCGCACAGCCTCCACGGCGAAGCTCGCGGTGTCGTGGTCCGAGCCCACCGAGACCCAGCCGGTGTTGGCCCCCACGTCGTAGATCCCGTACGGGATGGCCTTGCCGACGGCCGGGGAGATGAAGTCGTAGATGTTCACCTCCTCGGGCTCGCCCTTCGGCTGCCACTCCCGCCCGCCGTTCTTGTAGCTCCCCACCAGCTCCTTCTTCTTGGTGTCCACCGAGATCACCGGGTCTCCTCGGCGCAGATGCGCTCGGACCCGCTCGTTCACGTAGCGGAACTGGGCGTCCCGGTCGGGGTGATGGGTCCCCTCCATCGTCTTGCGGTTGGCCTGCAGGCTGTAGCCCGCCCAGTGCAGGAGCTTGGCCACGGTCCAGGAGCTCACCGGGTGCCCGGTCTCGGTGAGGGCCTGAGCCAGCTGGCGGGTGCTCTTGCAGGTCCACCGAAGTGGCGACATCGGATCGCCGCGGGTGGAGGGGTCCACCAGCTCCTCCAGGGCCTGCAGGAGGGCGGGGTCTTTCTCCGCCAGCTGCTTGCGACCTCCCCCTGGGCGACGGGACCGACCGGAGGTGGGGGCGGGCTCCTCCTCCAGTTCCCTGATGGCCTTGCGGACGGTAGGGCGGGAGACCGAGGCTGCCCGCGCCACGGCCGCCACTCCTCCACGGCCCAGCTCCCGGGCCTCCGCTGCGAGCAACAGGCGACGCTGACGCTCGTTCAGGTG
>DASQQQ010000019.1:0-30940 GCA_035643355.1 Actinomycetota bacterium
CGGCCGACTGCGCGTACCTCGTGGACAAGTTCTCCCGAGGCTTCGACCACCTGATCTACGTGTGGGGCGCCGACCACCACGGGGACGTGGTGCGCGTGAGGGGGGCGGCGGAGGCGCTCGGGTTCGACCCCGACGCGGTCGAGATGATCCTGTACCAGTGGGTGGCCCTGTACCGGGGGGGCCGGACGGTGGGGATGAGCAAGCGCGCCGGCACGCTGGTCACGCTCGACGAGCTGCTCGACGAGGTGGGGGCGGACGCCACCCGGTTCACGCTCCTGTCCCGGTCGAACGATGCGACGATCGACTTCGACATCGAGGCCGTGAAGCAGCGGTCGATGGAGAACCCCGTCTACTACGTGCAGTACGGGCATGCGCGGATCGCCAGCATCCTGCGGCACGCGGCCCAACGCGGCCTGGACCTGCTCCCGGTGGAGGAGGCCGATCTGTCCCAGTTGAGGACCGAGAGCGAGCTGGACCTGCTCCGGGCCGTGGCCGAGATGCCGGAGCAGGTGGCCCAGGCCGCCACCCTGCGGGCCCCGCACCGCCTGACCCACTACGCTCAGGCGCTGGCCGCGCAGTTCCATCGCTTCTACACGGAGTGTCGGGTGGTGACCGAGGATCGGGCCTTGACCCAGGCCCGGCTGTGGCTCTGCACCGGCACCAAGCAGACCATCGCGAACGTCCTCGGGCTGCTCGGCGTCTCGGCCCCCGAGTCCATGGAACGGACCGATGCGTGACGCGCTGGACCGGCCCTCGGCACCGGGCGATCCCTGGCCGTCGGCCGCGACCTTCGGGCCGGAGGGGCTCCGGATCGCCGGCGCCCGGGCGCTCGAGCTGGCGGAGCGGTACGGCACCCCGCTCCTGGTCGTGGACGAGGAGCACCTGCGCGCCCGATGCCGGGCCTTCGCGGAGCTGTTCCCGCATCCGCTCTACGCGGTCAAGGCGTTCACGTCGCGTGGGGCGATCCGGATCGCCGCTGAGGAAGGCCTCGACCTGCTGGCCGCCACCCGGGGTGAGCTCGAAGCGTGCCTGCGCGCCGGCGTCCCGGCGGAGCGAATCGTGCTGCACGGCAACAACAAGTCCGAGCGCGAGCTCCACCTGGCGGTCGACGAGGGGATCCGCCTGGTCAACGTCGACAACCGGGACGAGCTCCAGCGCCTGTCCGCGATCGCCGAGGCCGCCGGGGTGGAGCAGCCGATCCTGATCCGGGTCGTCCCCGAGATCGTGGCCGGCGGGCACGAGAAGATCCGCACCGGTCACCGCGGGTCGAAGTTCGGTCTCCCGCTGGAGGAGGTCCCGGATGCCGTGTCCGAGGCGGTGGCCCTCCCCGGCGTGCGCCCGCTGGGCATCCACGCGCACGTCGGTTCTCAGGTCCTCGAGCCGGGTCCCTTCCTGGAGGCGGTGGACGTCCTGCTCGATCTCCTGGTGCGGGTGCGCGAGGTATCCGGGTGCGAGGCGGAGGTCCTCGACCTGGGTGGAGGATTCGGGGTGGCCTACACGGATGAGTCGCCACCATCGTTGGAGACGCTCGCTCCGGCGCTGCTCGGCCGGGTGCGGGAGGGCGCTCGGTCCCGGGGCCTGGCGGTCCCGCACGTCTTGGTCGAGCCGGGCCGAGCGGTGGTGGGCGGGGCCATGGTCACCCTGTACCGGGTGGGCGCCGTGAAGCGGGCCGGTGAGCGGCTCCTCGTGGCGGTGGACGGCGGGATGTCGGACAACATCCGCCCCATGCTGTATGGCGCTCGGTACACGGTGGCACCGGCCGGCACCGAACGCCCGGGCGGGCCGACGACGGTGGACGTGGTGGGCAAGCACTGCGAGTCCGGCGACCTGTTGGCTCGGGACGTGCGGCTCCCGTGGCCGCCGCAGCGGGACGACCTGTTGGCCTTCGCGGCCACCGGCGCGTACACGTACTCGATGGCCAGCAACTACAACCGGGTCGGCCGGCCCGCGGTGGTGGCCGTCCGGCGGGGTGAGGTCCGGCCGTGGCTGCGCCGGGAGGACCCGGCCGACCTCGATCGGTTGGAGGTGGCCCTGGAGGACCGGCCGATGCCCGAGCCGCCGGCCGAGGTCGAGGTCCGCCCGGCCCGCCCCGCGGACACGGACTCGTTCCTGGATGCCTATCGGAGCGTGGCCGCGGAGCGTCGGTTCATCCAGACCGAGGTCGTCACCGGAACCCCCCGCCAGTACCGACGGACGTTCCGCCGCGCCTGGACCTCCGAGGAGGCCACCCTGATGGCGCTCGCGGCCGGCCGCGTCGTGGGGAGCCTGTCGATCCGGCGCGACCCGCAGGGCGCCACCCGCCACGTGGCGACCCTGGGCATGTTCGTCCTGGACGGATGGCGTGGCCGGGGCGTGGGCTCGGCGCTCATGGCCGAGGCGCTCCGGTGGGCGCGGGCGCAGGGGGTCCGACGCGTGGAGCTCACGGTCTATCCGCACAACCGGGCCGCCCTGGCCCTGTACCGGCGCTTCGGCTTCGTGGAGGAAGGTAGGCTCATCCGGCACGCGAGGAAGTCGTACGGGTACGAGGACGAGATCCTGATGGCGGTGTGGCTGGGCTCGGAGGGGGCGTGATCGACCGGAGGCTGCGCGTGGGGGTGCTCGGTGCGGGCACCGTGGGGGCGGCGGTGATCCGTCTGCTCGAGCGACACCGCGGCGACATCACGCGGCGCGCGGGCTGCGAGCTGGAGGTGGCCTCGGTGGCCGTGCGCGACCCGGCCAAGGCTCGGGACGTCCCGCTCGACCCGCCCCGATCCACCACCGATCCGATGGAGGTGGTCGACGATCCGAGCATCGATATCGTCTGCGAGCTCATCGGGGGCACGGAGCCGGCCGGGTCGCTGATCCTGGCGGCGCTCGAGCGCGGCAAGCCGGTGGTCACCGCGAACAAGGAGCTGCTCGCCAACCGGGGCCGTGAGATCCTCGACGCTGCCGACGCCAAGGGGTTGGATCTGTTCTTCGAGGCCGCCGTGGGGGGAGGGATCCCTCTGATCCGGCCGCTCAAGGAGTCGCTCACCGGCGAGCGGCTGTCCCGGGTGATGGGCATCGTGAACGGCACCACGAACTTCATCCTGTCCCGGATGGCCGAGGAGGATCGACCGTTCGACGAGGTCCTGACCGAGGCCCAGCGCCTGGGGTACGCGGAGGCGGACCCCACGGCGGACGTGGAGGGCTTCGATGCCGCGGCGAAGTGCGCGATCTTGGCCTCCATCGCCTTCAACGCCCGGGTGGTGGCCGGAGACGTGTACCGGGAGGGGATCGCCCGGGTCACGAACGAGGACATCGGATACGCGCGACGATTGGGGTACGTCGTGAAGCTGCTCGCGATCGCGGAGTTCGACGGCGAGCGGATCGCCGCCCGCGTCCATCCGGCGATGATCCCTGCCTCGCATCCCCTGGCCGCCGTCCGGGACGCCTTCAACGCGGTGTTCGTGGAGGGGCCGAACGTCGGGGAGCTGATGTTCTACGGGCGCGGGGCCGGCGGGGAGCCCACGGCCACGGCCGTGGTGGGTGACCTGGTGGCGGCGGCCCGGAACCTCCAGAACGGCACGCGCGGGGTGGGGTGCACCTGCTTCTGGGAGCGGACGATCCGGCCCATGGAAGAGCTCGCGGACCAGTACTACATCCTGCTGCGGGTGCAGGACCGCCCGGGCGTGTTGGCCGAGATCTCCCGCGTGTTCGGCGACAACGACGTGTCGATCCGGAGCGTGTGGCAGGAGGGGGGCGGGGCCGACGCCAAGCTCGTCTTCGTCACGCACCGGGCACTCGAGGGGAACTTCCAGCACGCGGTCGCCGCCCTGGACGACCTGCCCGCGGTGGAAGAGGTGCGCAGCGTGGTCCGGGTGGAGGCGGAGGAGTGAGCGCTCGGCCCTGGCGAGGCGTGATCGAAGAGTACCGCGACCGGCTGCCCGTCTCGGACGCCACACCGCTGGTCAGCCTGGGGGAAGGCGGGACCCCGTTGGTCCGCTCGGACGCCCTCTCGTCCGAGACCGGGTGCGAGGTGTACCTGAAGTACGAGGGGGCCAACCCCACCGGTTCGTTCAAGGATCGGGGGATGACCCTGGCCATCTCCAAGGCCCTGGAGGAGGGTTCGAAGGCGGTGGTGTGCGCCTCGACGGGCAACACCAGCGCGTCGGCGGCCGCCTACGCGGCGAAGGCCGGCCTGACCAGCGCGGTGCTGGTGCCCAAGGGGAAGGTGGCGCTGGGGAAGATGGCGCAGACGCTGATCCACGGGGCTCGGGTCCTGGAGGTCGATGGGAACTTCGACGCATCGCTAGACCTGGCTCGGGACCTGTCCCGGCACTACCCGGTCACGCTGGTGAACTCCGTGAACCCGTACCGGATCCAGGGCCAGAAGAGCTGCGCGTTCGAGATCTGCGACGCGCTGGGCGGAGCGCCCGACCTCCACTGCGTGCCGGTGGGCAACGCCGGGAACATCACCAGCCACTGGATGGGCTACCGCGAGTACCTGGCCGATGGGCTCGTGGCGGAGCCACCCCAGCTGTTCGGTTTCCAGGCCAAGGGCGCGGCCCCCATCGTCCGGGGCGAGCCGGTGCCCGATCCCTCCACCATCGCCACCGCGATCCGGATCGGGAACCCCGCCTCCTGGGAGCAGGCGGTGGCGGCGGCGCGTGAGTCGGAGGGCGCCATCGCGGCGGTCACGGATCGACAGATCCTGGCGGCGTACCGGCGGCTGGCGCGCGAGGGCCTGTTCGTGGAGCTCGCTTCGGCGGCGTCGGTGGCGGGCCTGCTACAGCGCTCCTCGGACCGCCAGCTGCCCCGCGGCGCGACGGTGGTGTGCGTGCTCACCGGTCACGGCCTGAAGGATCCCGAGTGGGCCATCACCGGGGCCGGCCACCCACCCACCGTGCCGGTCGATCCCGCCGCGGTGGCGGTCGAGCTGGGGTTGTAGCAGCGTGCGGCTGCGCGCGGTGGTCCCGGCCACCTCGGCCAACCTCGGTCCGGGGTTCGACTGCTTCGGGCTGGCCCTGGACCTCTGCAACGAGGTGACGCTGGACACCGAGGCACGGCCCGGCGTGCGCTGGGACGGCGAGGGCGCCCAGGAGCTCCCCACCGACGGGACCGACGTGGTGAGCCGGGCCATCGCGGCGGCCGTGGAGCGCCGACGCCGACACCACCCCGAGATCTCGGCGCCCCCCTTCGGGCTCTACGGCGTGAACCGGATCCCGCTGGAGCGGGGCCTGGGCTCCTCGTCCGCTGCCGCGGTAGCGGGCACGGCGCTGGCCGCCGCGCTCCTCGGTCCGGTCGGCTGGGAGGACCTTCCCACCACCTTCGCGTACGCCGCGGAGCTCGAGGGACACCCCGACAACGCTGCCCCCGCGGCGTTCGGTGGCCTGACGGTGATCGCGGACGGCGGCGTGCACCGGCTGGACGTGCATCGGGCGATCCGGCCGGTCGTGCTGGTCCCGCAAGACGTCCGGACCTCCACCACGCGGGCCAGGCGCGAACTGCCGGCCCGCGTTCTCCTGGCCGATGCGATCTACAACGTCGCCCACGGCGCCCTGGCGGTGAGGGCCCTCACCTCCGGCGATCTCGATCTGCTGCTGGTGTCCCTGCGGGACCGCCTGCACGAGCGGATCCGCCTGTCCTCGGTTCCCGCGGTCGAGGAGACCCTCGACCGGCTCCGCCGCTCGCAGGTCCCCGCCTGCGTCTCGGGATCGGGTCCATCGCTGCTGGCGTTCGAAGGGGACGGTCGTCCTGTCCCGCATCCGGGCCCAGGGTGGCAGGTGCTGCCACTCGCCGTCCGAGCCACGGGGGCGGAGGTGATCCGCGAAGGCTAGGGCCGGACGATCACCGGCGTGCCCGGCCGGAGCAGGGGACGGAGCCGGGCCAGGGCCTGCTCGGACACGCGGAGGCATCCCGCGCTGGCGGACGTGCCGATGGTGGACGGCGCGCTCGTCCCGTGGATCGCCAGCTGGTCTCCGCCCCACCACCCCGCCGGCAGGTGCGACTGGATCCCCGAGATCCCGAAGGCGAAGCTCCCGTACGCACTGCCCGGGGAGAAGGGCACGCGGTCGGTGACGAAGTAGCGCCCCGTCGGGGTGGGCGTGGATGGAGCGCCGGTGGCGGCGGGGAAGTGGGCGACGGGGCGCGCTCCGCGCATCACGGTCAGCAGATGGCGAGACAGATCCACCTGCACGCTGATCCGGGTCCCGGTGCGCCGCATGCCCCGGAGGGCGATCCAACCCGAGCGGAGTCCGGCGCTGTAGGGAACCGCCAGCAACCCGTATCGGCCGTCCGCCGAGGTGCGCCGAACCCACGCGACGATCGGCGCGTGGTAGTAGCGGGAGACGGCCGGGACCCAGCCGATCAAGCGGCCGGCGCCGGGCTCGGAGCGGATCGGCGTCCGTGCGGTCACCCTGACGAGCAGCGCGCTCCCCGGCTGCGAACGGTGCGACGATCGGTCGGTGGCAGCGGCGCGCTCGGCGAGCGCCCGGCCCGGCCGGAGTGCGGGTCCGGCACCCCGCGTGATCCCCGCCGTGGAGGCCACCGGCCGGGCGCTGCTCTCGAGGGAACCCCAGGTCAGCGGGACGGCTGCCATCGCGGCCACGAGGATCAGGGCACGGATCCTGCTCGCTGCGCGGGTGGTCCGTCCCATGCCTCTGCCATCGGCGGTCCGGCCGGCACGCTGAAGGACGGGGCGGATGCCGCGCCGGTGCCGTGTTCGGGGCGGGAACCGGGAGGTTCAGCCCACGCAGGCGCCGGTGGAGACGGCGCGGGTGGAACCGATCGTGTGGGCGAGGCCGGACGAGGCGGCCGTGGACGAGATCGCGTAGCCGATGTCACGGTCGGTGGTCGAGGCCGCGAACACGATGCCGGCCACGGTCCCGTCCGTGAGGACGAAGGGCCCCCCGGAGTCCCCCGGTTGCACGGTCGTCTGGAGCTCGTAGACGCTCCGCTCGACCACCTGCCGACCGTAGATGTCCCGGCCCACGGCATCGATCGACCGGCGAACCGCGGCTCCGCTGCCGGTCAGGCTGCCTCCGCCGGGATAGCCCAGCACCGCACCCCGCGCGCCCCGGACGGCCGGGCTCCCGCTGAGCGGGAGTGGCGGGCCCGGATCGTGCGCCACGTACAGGACGGCGAGGTCGACGCGCGGGTCGAACATCACGGTGGTGGCCGACTGGCTCGCGCCTCCCTGCGCCTGGACCCTGGGTGCCATCACGCCGGCCACGACGTGTGCGTTCGTCATCACGTAGTGATCGGCCACCACGAACCCGCTGCCGGACTGGATCTCGCCGCAGGCCTGCCCGACGATCCGGAGGGTGCTGCCCGAGGCGGCGGCGAAGACGCGCCGGGCCTGGGCCCTGGATGGCGGGTCCACCGAGCCGGCCGGCGCCGGGGGGAGCCCCAGGAACACGTCGGGGAAGCCGTACCGGTTGAAAAACCTCCGGATCTCGCCGAGCAGCGACGGCGGCCGGGGCAACGAGGCATCGAGGCCCCGGACCACCGCCGAGCCTCGGATCTGGGAGGCGACGGCGGGGAAGGGTCCGTTCACGAGGTTGAGCGCGACGAACCAGATCGCGAGCAGAGCCGCGCCCATCGAGACGAGCACCCCTCCCCCCGCATCCACCGGCCGCAAGCCGCTGCGCCTGGCGCGAGCCCGTACCCAGGAGCCGAGGGCCCACCCCAGCGCGTTCCCGATGCTGCCCAGGCCGAGCAGCACGACCACCGCGATCCCGGCCCGGATGGCGTCCCCTCGGGCCAGGGAGGCGAGCGGGGGACCCAGCAGGGCTCCGGCCAGCAGCCCTAGGGCCAGGCCGCCGAAGGACAGCACCTGCAGGAGAGCCCCTCGCCGATACCCCAGGTACGCGGCCAGGCCGATCAGCGCGATGAGGAGCACGTCCAGGGCATCCATGCTCGGCGCTATCGTCTCACCCCCCACGGCGACGAACCATCGATCCGCGATGAGGTCCTGCTGCCACGCCGCTGCGGCGCACCGGTGCCTGGGCGGACTCCGGGACCCCGCTAGACTGGTCGCGTGGTCACGATCGCCCACATCTCCGATCCCCACGTGGGCTCCCCGTACTTCGTCCCCAACCTGATGAACCGCGTGATCGTCGAGCTGAACGAGCTCGCGCCCGACGTCGTGATCTGCAGCGGCGATCTGACCAACGAAGGGTATCGGCAGGAGTACAAGAACTGGGTGGCCTACGCCGAGCGGATCCGGGCCCCGCTCCACACCGTGCCCGGGAACCACGACGCCCGCAACGTCGGGTACCTGCACTTCGAGGAGCTGATCGGGCCCCGACATTGGTCGATCGATCTGCAGGGGGTCCGGGTGGTGGGAGCCGACTCCAGCGAGCCCGACCTGAACGAGGGTCAGGTGGGGCGTGAGCGCTACGGCTGGATCCGCGAGCAGTTCGCCGTTCCCGCGGACCTCAAGGTGTTCGTCCTGCACCACCACCTGCTGCCGGTCCCCGGGACCGGCCGGGAGCGGAGCACGGTGATGGACGCCGGCGACCTGCTCGAGGAACTGATCGGCGCGGGCGTGAACATCGTCCTGTCCGGGCACAAGCACGTCCCGTACGTGTGGCGTTTGGAGAACCTCTACATCGCCAACGCGGGGACCGTGGCCTCCCTGCGTCTCCGCGGGTACACGAAACCGTGCTACAACGTGCTCCGGTTCGAGGGGGACGACGTCAAGATCACCCGTCGGTTCCCCTTCGGGGGAGAGAGCATCATCGCGCATTTCTCGCTGACCAGCGGTGAGCAGTTCTACCGGGAGTTCGAACCGCCGGTCCAGCAGACCGTTGCGCAGACGGGGGAGTAGCCGGAAGTCGTCTCGCCGGGGGGCATCGTGAGGGTTCTCGCGCTCGTCGACGGGGAGCACTATCCGCCGGTCACCCGCTGGGGGATCCGGCGGGCCGCCGAGCGGGGACTGCGGGTCGAGCTCGCGTTGTTCCTGGGCGGGACCGAGAAGGTGCTGCCGGGCGCGCTCCCGGACCTCGGGGTGCCGGTGCTGCCGGCCGGCGCCGACGCCGCGGGGGCGCTGGCCTCGGCCCTCGGCCAGCACGCCGTGGAGGCCGTGCTGGACCTCTCCGACGAGCCGGTGGTGGGCTACCGGGAGCGCATGGAGCTCGCGGCCGCCTCGCTGGCCGCCGGGATCCCCTACCTGGGTTCGGATTTCCGGCTGGATCCTCCGATCCACGGTCCGCCTCTCAGCATCCCGACCGTCGCGGTGATCGGGACGGGCAAGCGGACCGGGAAGACGGCGCTGGGGGGGGAGGTCGCTCGGGTGGCCGCGCGGGAAGGGCTGAACCCGGTCCTGGTGGCGATGGGGCGGGGAGGACCGCCGGACCCGCAGGTGGCGCCGGCGGGGACCGTCGACCTCGACCACCTGCTGGAGCTGGTCCGTCGTGGGGAGCACGCCGCGTCCGACTACCTGGAGGATGCCGTGACCTCCGGGGTGACCACGATCGGCGCCCGCCGAGCCGGAGGCGGGTTGGCCGGAGCCCCGTTCGCGTCGAACGTCCGGGAGGCGGCCGAGATGGCGGTGGAGCTCGGAGCAGGGGTCGCGGTCCTGGAGGGGAGCGGCTCGGCCATCCCGCCGATCCCGTGGGACGCGGGGGTGCTGGTGGTCCCGGCCTTCACGCCCCTCGAGTACGTCACCGGCTACCTGGGTCCCTATCGGCTGTTGCTATCGGACCTGGTTGTCCTTACAATGGCTCAGAGCTCACGAGCGGGGCTCGAGAACCTTCACGCTCTTCGATCCCACGTCCAGCGATCCCGTGGCGCACCACGGTTCGTGGTTACGGAGTTCGAGCCGGTGCCGCTGGGTGACGTGGGGGGCATGGATGTGTTCTTCACCACCACGGCCCCCGAGCCGGTGGCCGCGAGGCAGGTCGAGGTGCTCGAGGCCGGTTACGGATGCCGGGTGGTGGGATGGAGCGCTCGTCTGGCCGATCGAGCCGGGCTCGCGCAGGACATGGACGAGGCGGAGGGATACCAGGTTCTCCTGACGGAGCTCAAGGCCGCGGCCGTCGACATCGCATGCGAACGGGCGTTGGCCTCGGGAGCCGGCGTGGTGTTCGTGGACAACCGTGCCGTCGCCGTGGAGGGAGAGTCCGATCTTCCCACCCTGCTCCGGGAGACGATCGAACTCGCGAGGAACCGCAGAGCAGCGAGATGACCCCACGATGACCAAGGATCTGAAGAGCCCGCACATCCTGATCAGCGACCGGGAGATGGGGCTGCCCTTCTCCAAGGGCCTGCTGGCATCACAGGTGATGGTGACGGGCCTGTCCCCCTACCGCGCCTACGAGGTCGCGGAGGCCGTGGAGGATCGGCTGCTCGACCTGTCGAGGCCTTCGGTCACCACCGAAGAGCTCGATGGGGTGGCGATCGAGGTGATCCAGGAGATCGCCGGCGAACGCTACGCGAAGAACTTCCTGCGGTGGAGGGAGGTCGACGCGCTGGACATCCCGCTGGTGCTGCTGATCGGCGGGACCACGGGGGTGGGCAAGTCCACCATCGCCACGCAGCTCGCCGCCCGCCTGGGGATCGTCCGCACCGTGGCCACGGACGCGGTGCGCGAGGTCATGCGGGCCATGTTCTCGCACGAGCTCATGCCCACGCTGTACCGGTCCTCCTTCGAGGCGGGAGACGCCCTGCGCGAGCCCCCCACCCGCGACGCGGTGGTGGTGGGCTTCCGCGAGCAGGTGTCCGCGGTGGCGGTGGGGGTCGACGCGTTGGTGGAGCGGGCCGCCCTGGAGGGCATGAGCATGATCATCGAGGGGGCGCACCTCGTGCCGGGCTTCATGGACCTGGAGTCCAGGAACGAGCGCATCCTGGCGGTCCCCGTGGTGGTGACCGTGGAGGACGAGGAGGTGCATCGGAGCCACTTCATGGCCCGCTCCTCGGACCACCAGACGCGTCCGGCCACGCGATACCTGAGAGGCTTCGACAACATCCGGCGCGTCCAGCGCTACATCAAGAGCCAAGCCCTGTCCCACGGCGTGCCGGTGATCCCCAACTACAACTTCGATCACACCCTGGCGGCGGTGATCGACCTGGTGATGGAGCGGGTAACGGAACGCGCGTCCGTGCTGGCTCCGACGGCGAACGGGACGAAAGGACGCGGTGCATGAGGCTCTTCCTGGATACGGCCAACCTCGAGGAGATCCGAGAGATCAACCGGTGGGGGGTGCTTTCCGGCGTGACCACCAACCCCACGCTGGTGGGCCGGGAGAACGAGGATCCCGGCCAGCTCTGGAAGCAGATCCTGGCCGAGGTCGACGGCGACGTGTCGCTCGAGACCACGGAGCCGGAAGCCACGCCGATGTACGAGCAAGGCGTGCGGCTCGCCGGCATGGGCCCCAACGCGGTGGTCAAGGTCCCCATGACCCCGTCCGGCCTGGAGGCCGGCAAGCGGCTAGTGGCCGACGGGATCAAGATCAACGTGACCCTGGTCTTCTCGCCGGCGCAGGCCATCCTGGCGGCCGAGATCGGGGCCTACATCGCCTCCCCCTTCCTCGGTCGCATCGACGACGCGGCATCGGACGGGATGCATGCACTGGCCCAGATCTGCGATATCTACGCCGTGCAGGGCTACGACACGCAGGTCCTGGCCGCCTCGCTCCGCCACCCGATGCACGTGGTCCAGGCCGCGGAGCTGGGAGCCGATATCGCCACCATGCCCTACGACGTGTTCACCAAGCTCGTGAAGCACCCGCTCACGGCTGCCGGGCTGCAGCGCTTCGACGAAGACTGGCAGACGCTCCAGCGGGGATTGAAGGGAGGAGCCTAGTTGGCACCGGAGAGAACCATGGACAGGGGCGACCTTGAAGGCAAGGTCGCATCCGAGCTCCACACGATCGCCGATGGCCTCGGGATCGAGGGGCACCAGCGCCTGAAGAAGGCCGATCTGATCGAGCGGATCCTGGCGCACTCGGGGGGCGGCGGGAACGGAGCGCAGGCGGCCGCCGGCGCTGCCGCGGAGACGGCTCCCCCCGCCGAGACGTCGTCGCCGAACGGCGAGGTGGCGTCCGACCGGACCACGGTCCAGGAGTCCCCGTCCCAGACGTCGGAGGCGCCCCCCGGGGTCCGGGAGGAGCCGCGGGCCGAGGACCGGTCACCGCGCCCACGGATCGAGCGGGACACGCGGGAGGACGGCGGGGGCCGTCCCGAGCGCGAGGACCGCGGCGAACGTCCCAAGGGGCGAGAACCGCAGGGCGAACCGAGGAGGGATCGACCCGAGGGTCGCGGGGGCGAGGGCCGGCAGGACACCCGGGGCGGCGAGGGCGGACGTCGACGCCTGTCCCGCGAGGAGCGCCGCCGCCAGCGCGAGGAGCGCCGACAGCGGGAGATGGAGGCGCGCGAGGAAGAGATCGCCAATGCCCCCACGGCCACCGGGCTGCTGGACATCCTGCCCGAGGGTTACGGGTTCCTGCGGACGTCGGGTTACCTGCCCGGCTCCGAGGACATCTACGTGTCGCTGTCGCAGGTACGGCGGTTCATGCTCCGCAAGGGCGACACCGTCACCGGCAAGATCCGCCAGCCCAAGGACAACGAGAAGTACTTCGCTCTGCTGCAGATCGAGCACGTGAACGGGCTCGAGCCGGAAGAGGCCAAGCAGCGCGCGCATTTCGAGAAGCTGACGCCGCTGTTCCCGCACGATCGGTTCAGGCTGGAGACGGCGCCCGGCGACGTGACCGGTCGGATCATCGACATGGTGGCGCCCATCGGGCAGGGGCAGCGCGGCATGGTGGTCTCGCCGCCCAAGGCGGGGAAGACCACGGTGCTGAAGAACATCGCGAACGGGATCATCGCCTCCAGCCCCGACACCCACGTGATCGTGCTGCTCGTCGACGAGCGGCCCGAGGAGGTCACGGACTGGCAGCGCACGGTGGAAGCGGCGGAGGTCGTGTACTCCACCTTCGACAAACCCGCCGATCAGCACATCCAGGTCACCGAGCTGGTGCTGGAGCGCGCCAAGCGCCTGGCCGAGACCGGCAAGAACGTGGCCATCCTGCTGGACTCGATCACCCGTCTGGCCCGCGCGTACAACCTGGCGGCGCCGGCGTCGGGCAAGATCCTGTCCGGAGGCGTGGACTCCACCGCCCTGTACCCGCCGAAGCGGTTCTTCGGTGCGGCCCGGAACATCGAGGAGGGCGGCAGCCTCACCATCATCGCGAGCGCGCTGGTGGAGACCGGATCGCGGATGGACGAGGTGATCTTCGAGGAGTTCAAGGGCACCGGCAACATGGAGCTGCGGCTGGACCGGGCACTGGCCGAGAAGCGGATCTTCCCGGCCATCAACGTCGAGGCCTCGGGCACCCGCAAGGAGGAGCTGTTGATGCCCACCGAGGAGCTCGCGTTGGTGTGGCGGCTGCGCCGGGTGCTGCACGCGCTCGAGCCGGGTGCCGCGCTGGAGCTGTTGGTGGACAAGATCCGCGCCACGAAGTCCAACGAGCAGTTCCTGAAGGAGATCGCCAAGGCGCCGTCGTGATGCGAACGGCCGGATGGAGGAGAGACCCGAACCGATGAAGCAGGACATCCACCCCGAGTACATGATCGCTACCGTGCACTGCTCGTGTGGGAACACCTTCCAGACCCGGAGCACCAAGCCCGAGCTCCGGGTGGAGATCTGCTCGAACTGCCATCCCTTCTACACGGGCAAGCAGAAGCTCGTGGACACCGGCGGGCGGGTCGAGCGGTTTCAGCGGCGCTACGGGAAGCAGGCGCCGACCGGTGGGTCCGCACAGGCGCGGCAGCCGCAGGGCCAGGGCTGACCTCGAGCATGGCCGCGGAGGCGCCGGCCAAGCAGCACTTCTACGGCGGCCAGGCCGTTATGGAGGGCGTGATGATGCGCGGCCGGGACGTGTGGGCGATCGCGGTCCGGCGCTCCGACCAACGGCTGCACGTGGAGTCGCACGACATCCACTCGATCGCCGAGCGCCATCCGATCTTCTCCAAGCCGGGGCTGCGGGGCGTCATCGCCCTGGGACAGGCGCTGTCGATCGGCGTCCGGGCGCTGGCCATCTCGGCCAACCAGGCCTCGCCCGAGGAGGAGCAGCTCTCCTCGCGCCAGATGGTCCTCTCCATGGTGGTCGCGTTCGCGATCTTCGTCGCCGTGTTCATCGTGGGACCGGCGGCGGCGTTCCGCTGGGTCGGGGGGCACCTGCGCTCCAGCATCCTGGTGAACGCCCTGGAGGGCGTCTTCCGGGTGCTGCTGTTCCTGGGCTACCTACTCGCCATCGGACGGACCAGCGAGATCCGCCGGGTCTTCGAGTACCACGGCGCCGAGCACAAGACGATCGCCGCCTACGAGCACGACGAGGAGCTGGTACCCGAGCGCGTGGATCGCTACTCCACCCTGCACGTGCGCTGCGGCACGAACTTCCTGCTGATCGTGATGGTCCTGACGATCCTGGTGTTCGCGTTCTTCGGCGATCCGGGGATCTGGTGGCGGATCGGCTCGCGGATCGTCGCCATCCCGATGATCGCGGGGCTGGCCTTCGAGATGCTCCGCCTCGGCGCGAAGTTCGAGCGATCCACGCTGATGCGCGCCCTGATGGCGCCGGGCCTGTGGCTGCAGAAGATCACCACTCGGCCGCCCGATCACGGGCAGATCGAGGTGGCCGTCGCATCCTTCAACGAGGTGTTGCGGCGTGAGGCCGAGAAGGTGGCGATGCGGGCGGGCCTGCAGGTCTGATTCGTCGGGTCGTTGATTCCCGGCCGCCGGCCCGTAGCATGAGGCAAGCGGCTCCCCAACCGACCCGCAGGAGGCGATCCATGTCCTCATCGGAGCTCGACCTTCCCGTGCTCGCGAGCCCCGACCAGATCCGGCGCCGCGAGTTCGTCACCACGAGGCGGGGCTACGATCCCGAGCAGGTCCGCGACTACCTCGAGCAGCTCGCCGCCCAGATGGAGCGGCTCGGCACGATGGCCCGTGAGGCACGGATGCAGGCGGACGCGGCGCAACGCGCGCAGGCCGAGACCCCGCAGGCCGATCCCTACGAGGAACTCGGACGCAGGATGTCGAACCTGTTCCGCACCGCTGAGCAGGAGGCGGAGCGGATCGGCCGCGAGTCCCGCGCGGAGGCGGAGGAGATCATCCGCGAGGCCAGGGCCGAGGCCGGACGGATCCGGCTCGACGCCCAAGCCAGGGCGGAGGAGGCTCGCGACGCCGCGGATCGCGCCCTGCGTGAGGCGCGGGAGCGCGCCGACCGGACCCTCGCCGGTCTGACCACCCGGCGCGATGCGCTGGTGCAGCAGCTGGCCGCCATGCAGGAGCGGCTCCTAGGGGTGGCCCGCGAGCTCGAGGTGGCGATCGATCGCGACGAGACCCACACGGTCGTGCTGGGGGAAGCGGGCCCGGCGGAGGAGGAGCGCTCCGAGCACGCCAATGTCCGTGCCGGCGGCACGGAGGACAGGAGCGGGTCCGCCGCCGGAACGGCACCGGGCGGCTTCGAAGAGCTGTGGTCAAGATCCGAGGGCGACGCCGACCTGTCGATCCCGGACATTCCGCCCCTGGATCTGGGCTGGGACGAGGACGATCCGGGCTCGTCGTAGCCCACCGTGCGTCCCCGGTCGCGGCCCGTTTGGGATGATCGAGGTCGATGGACCTCACCGAACGCCTGGACGAGCTCGAGCATCGGTACGAGGGGCTGTCCGGTCGGATGGCCTCCCGCGAGGTGGCCTCCGATCCCGAGCTGCTGCGGAGCCTGGGCAAGGACCTGGCGGAGCTGCAGGAGGTGGTCCTGCCCTACCGCGAATACAAGGCCGCCCTGCATCAGGCGGACGAGGCTCGGATGCTCGGCTCTCGGGAACCGGACCAGGAGATGGCCGCCTTCCTGCAGGAGGAGGAGGCGGCGGCCCGCGGGCGGGCGACCGAGCTCCGGCGACGCCTGGAGGAGCTCTTGGTGCCGAAGGATCCCAACGACGACAAGGACGTCGTGCTGGAGATCCGCGCGGGGGCGGGCGGACAGGAGGCGGCTCTGTGGGCGGGTGAGCTCTTCGAGCTGTACCGCCATTACGCGGAGCGCCGGCGCTGGAAGACCGAGGTCCTCTCGGCCTCGCCCTCGGACCTCGGCGGGTTCAAGGAGGTCGTGCTCGAGGTCCGGGGCCGGGGCGCGTACTCACGACTGAAGCACGAGTCGGGGGTGCACCGGGTCCAGCGGGTCCCGGTCACCGAGTCCTCCGGCCGGATCCACACGTCCACCGCGACGGTGGCCGTGCTGCCGGCCGCCGAGGACGTGGACGTCCAGATCCGGCCGGAGGACCTGAAGACCGACGTCTACCGCTCCGCCGGTCCAGGAGGGCAGTCGGTGAACACCACGGACTCCGCCGTGCGGATCACCCACCTGCCCACGGGCATCGTCGTGGCCGTGCAGGAGGAGCGCTCGCAGCTGCAGAACCGTGAGAAGGCCATGCGGTACCTGCGCGCCCGACTGCTCCAGCAGGCCCAGCAGGAGGCCCAGGCCGAAGAGGCCGAGGCGCGGCGCGCTCAGGTGGGCACCGGCGAGCGGGCCGAGAAGATCCGCACGTACAACTTCCCCGAGAACCGGGTGACCGACCACCGCGTCAAGATCACGCTGCACCGGCTGCCGGACGTGCTGCAAGGGGACATCGACGGGTTCGTCGATGCCCTGATGGCCGCCGAGCGCGCCCGTCAGCTCTCCGGCGACGGTAGGGGGTGATGGCGATGCGACCCGCCCTGGTGCTGCGCCGCGCCACCGACTACCTGGAGCGCCACGGCGTGGAGAGCCCGGAGCGGACCGCCGAGGTGCTGCTGGCATCGGTCCTGGGGACCGACCGGGCCGGTTTGTACGCGCGGAGCACGGGGCTGTCCACCGCCGAAGCGCGGATGTTCGG
The DNA here is from genome assembly GCA_035643355.1 of Actinomycetota bacterium. Classification (GTDB taxonomy): domain Bacteria; phylum Actinomycetota; class UBA4738; order UBA4738; family HRBIN12; genus DASQQQ01. The sequence continues at coordinate 16,837 of DASQQQ010000019.1, forward strand.
ACGGGCGCTCTGCCAGCGTTGCTCCGGCACCCCTTTGCAGCACCTGACCGGGGACCAATCCTTCCGCGGCATCGTGCTCCGGGTGCGTCCGGGGGTCTTCGTCCCGCGGCCCGAGACCGAGATCCTCGTGGAGGTGGCCCTGACCGAGCTGGACCGGCAGGAAGACCCGGTGGTGGTGGACGTCGGAACGGGGACGGGAGCGATCGCCCTGGCCATCAAGCAGGAGCGACCCGGGGCTGCCGTGTACGCGACGGACGCCTCGATGGAGGCGGTGCGGCTGGCCACCGAGAACGCCAGCCGACTCGGGCTGGACATCACCGTGGTGGAAGGGGACCTGCTGGAGCCGCTCGCCGTCGAACTCCGGGGCTGGATCGATCTGGTGGTCAGCAACCCGCCGTACGTGACGGCCGAGGAGTACGAGACGCTCCCGCCCGAGGTGCGCGCCGATCCCTCCTCGGCCCTGTTGGGCGGGACCGCCGTGCACGAACGGCTGGTTCAGGAAGCGCTCCGCTGGCTCCGGGACGACGGCGTCCTGGCCGTGGAGATCGGCGCCGCGCAGGGCGAGGCCGTCTGGCGAGTGTTCGCCGCGTCCTACACCTCGGTGCGGGTGGCCCGGGACCTGGCGGGTCGCGATCGGGTGGTGGTGGGCCGACGACCGTGAGGGATCGGGTGGAGGCGGCGGCCGCTGCCGCGCTGTCGGGGGAGCTGGTGGTGCTGCCCACCGACACCGTGTACGGGATCGGGACGCGGCCGGACGATCCCGCTGCCACCGAGCGCGTGTTCCGGGCCAAGCACCGGTCCCCGACGCTCGAGCTGCCGGTCCTGGTGCCGAGCCCCGAGGTCGCCCGCGGGATCGCCGTGTTCGACCGGGCCGCCGAGACGCTGGCCGCACGGTTCTGGCCCGGCCCGCTCACCCTGGTGCTTCCCCGGACCGAGAGGAGCCGGGGGTGGGAGCTCGGGGGGGATGGTCGTTCGGTGGGCGTTCGGATGCCCGATCACCCGCTGGCCCTGGCCCTCCTGCAGCGCACCGGCCCCCTCGCGGTCACCAGCGCGAATCCGAGCGGCGAGGCGACCCCGGTGGATCCGGGCGGGCTGGAGCGCGTCTTCGGCAGCGCCGTGTCCCAGTACCTGTGCTCGGAGCCGCTCCCGCCTGCACCGCCCTCCACCGTGGTGGCGATCTCAGGGACCGACCTGCGGATGCTGAGGATCGGTGCGCTTTCGGAGCGGGCGATCCGAAGCGCCCTGGGGGCGACGGCCGGTCCGATGTAGGTCCGATGCTAGACTCGCCCGGTCCCATGCCCCACGTCCTCGTCGTCTGTACCGGGAACATCTGCCGCTCGCCGATCGCCGAGGGCTTCTTGCGCGCCGCGTTCGAGCGCCGGCTGGGGCCGCAGGCTCCCGCGGTCACCTCGGCCGGCCTGGTGGCCCGCGATGGGAACGCCGCCGAGCCCGAGGCCGTCCGGGCGGCCGCCGAACATGGGGTCGACATCTCGGACCACGCCGCCCGGCGCCTGACCGGACGGATGATGGCCGAGGCCGATCTGGTGATCTGCATGACGTCCGGCCACCGGGACCGGATCGTGGAAGCGCTGCCCGACGCCCTGGCCAGGACCTTCACGCTGAAGGAGCTGGTCTTCCTCCTGGAGTCGCTGCCCGATCCGGCCGCCCACGCACCGGCCGACCGCCTGAGCGAGCGGGTGGCGGCGGCCCACGAGCTGCGGGAGCACAGCGACCGGCCGGTCGACGAGGACATCGGCGACCCCCTGGGCCTATCGATCCCGGCCTTCCGTGCCACGGCGATCGAGCTGGAGGGGCTGTGCACCCGCCTCGCCGACGGGCTCTTCCCCGAGCGGGAGGAGCGTCGGGCTGCTGGTCACGGAGGAGCGTGAGGGGTGCGGCTGGCGATCGGCTCCGATCACGCCGGCTTCCCCCTCAAGGGGCCGCTGTGCGAGTTCCTGGAGGGAGAAGGGCATGAGATCCTCGATGTCGGGACGAACTCGGAGGAGCCGGTGGACTACCCGGCATTCTGTGCGTCGGTGGCGCGGGCCGTGGCCGGTGGAGACGTCGATCGCGGGATCATCCTGGGTGGCTCCGGACAGGGCGAGCAGATCGTCGCCAACAAGGTCCACGGCGTCCGGGCCGCCCTGTGTCACGACCTCTACACGGCGCGCCTGTCCCGTGAGCACAACGACGCCAACGTGCTCACGATGGGAGCGCGCATCGTGGCGGCGACGCTGGCCCAGGAGATCGTCCGCGTGTGGCTCGACACCCCCTTCGATGGGGGTCGGCACGAGCGCCGGGTGGAGCAGATCTCGATGATCGAGCGGGGAGAGATGTGATGGGCGGCCCGGTGGCCGACTGGGGGGCGTTGGAGCGGACCGACCCGGAGATCGCGCGGGCGCTCACTGGTGAGCTCGAACGCGAGCGGCGGACCCTGCGGTTGATCGCCTCCGAGAACTACACGAGCCGCGCGGTCCTCGCGGCCCTCGGATCGACAATGAACAACAAGTACGCCGAGGGCTACCCGGGGCGCCGCTACTACGGAGGCTGCCGGTTCGTCGACGTGGCCGAGGAGCTGGCCGTGGCGCGCGCCAAGGAGCTGTTCGGCGCCGAGCACGCCAACGTGCAGCCGCACGCCGGGGCCCAGGCCAACCTGGCGGTCTTCGGAGCGTTCCTGGAGCCGTACTCGGACGACAAGGTCCTCGGGCTGGTGCTGGCGCACGGCGGGCATCTGACCCATGGATCGCCGGTCAACGTCTCGGGCATGTGGTTCGACTTCGTGGGATACGAGGTGGACCCGCAGACCGAGCAGCTCGACATGGACCGGATCCGGGAGCTGGCGAAGGAGCACCGACCGAAGATCGTGCTGGCCGGCTACACGGCGTACCCTCGGACGATCGACTTCGCCGCCTTCCGGTCCATCGCGGACGAGGTGGGTGCCCTGTTCTGGGTGGACGCGTCCCACTTCATCGGGCTCTCGGCGGGAGGGGCGTACCCGAACCCGGTGCCGTACGCGGACGTGGTCACCTTCACCACGCACAAGACCCTCCGGGGACCCCGCGGCGCCGTCATCCTGTGCCGCGAGGAACACGGCCGGGCCATCGACCGAGCCGTGTTCCCCATGATGCAGGGCGGGCCGCTCGAGAACGTGATCGCTGCGAAGGCGGTGGCCCTGAAGGAGGCCATGGAGCCCTCGTTCGCCGAGTACACGCACCGCACGGTCCGCTCCGCGCGCACCCTGGCGCAGGGCCTGGCCGAGGAAGGATTGCGGATCGTCTCGGGCGGGACCGATTCGCACCTGGCCTTGGCGGACCTGCGGCCCCTGGGGGTGAGCGGCCGCGACGCCGAGGTGGCGTGCGACCAGATCGGTATCGCCCTGAACAAGAACGGGATCCCCTTCGATCCCATGCCGCCGCTGAACCCGTCGGGGATCCGGGTGGGCACACCGGGGCCGGCCACCCTGGGGATGGACGAGGCGGAGATGAAGGAGGTCGCGGCCGTGATCGGCAGGCTGCTGCGACGTCCCGAGGACGAGAGCACCAGGGCCGCGTGCCGGGCCAGGGTCCAGGAGCTCTGCGACCGCTTCCCCGTGTACCCGATCTGATCCCGCCCCATCGGAGCTGCCCAGGCGGGTACCATCACCAGCGGGTTGGTTCCCTATCTGGTCGTCTTCGGCGCCGCCGCCGTCGCGACGTTCGCCACGACGCCGCTGGTGCGGTGGGTATCGCTGCGTGTGGGCTGGATCGACCGTCCGTCCGATCGGAAGGTGCACCCGAACCCCACACCGACCGCGGGGGGACTGGCCATCTTGCTCGGCATCGTGACGGGCCTGGCCGTCTCGCGCCTGGTCCCCTTCCTGCGCGGTCTGCACGAGACGACGTCCGAGCCGGACGCGGCGCTACTGGCCGCCCTGGCCATCGTCCTGGTCGGGCTGATCGACGACGTGAAGGGTCTGTCTGCCGCCGGGAAGCTCGTGGGCCAGGTCCTGGCCGCCGGCATCCTGGTGCTGGCCGGCGTCCAGCTGCTGTACTTCTACCTCCCGATCGGGGGCATCGGGATTCTGTCGTTGTCGCCGGACATGGCCGTGCCCCTCACGGTGGTCTGGGTGGTGGCCACCGTGAACGCCGTGAACCTGGTGGACGGCCTCGACGGGTTGGCCGCCGGCATGGTGGCGATCGCGGCCATGGCCTTCTTCGCGTACATGTACCGAGCTCCGGGCGTGGACGGAGCTCCATCCACCGCCGCGCTGCTCTCGGCGCTGGTGGCGGGGGCCTCGGTCGGCTTCCTTCCGTGGAACTTCCATCCGGCCAGGATCTTCATGGGGGACTCGGGGGCCATGCTCTTGGGGCTGATGATGGCCGCTGCCAGCATCTCGGGCGTCGGACGGAACCAGTCGCCGACCGGCGGGGACTTCGCCGCCGTGGCCATCCCCATCGCCGTCCCCCTGATCATCCTGGCCGTGCCCTTCCTCGATGTGGTGCTGGCCATCGTCCGACGGGTCCGTCGCGGTGCTGGCATCACGCACGCCGACAAGGAGCACATCCATCATCGGCTGCTGGACATCGGGCACTCGCACCGCAAGGCCGTGCTCCTCATGTACCTGTGGAGCGCGCTGATCTCCGCGTGCGCCCTGGCCGTGGCCTTCATCAACGGCCGGATGCTGGTTGGGGGCATCGTCGCCGTGGCCGTGATCCTCGCCGCGGCGATCCCCAGGATCGTCATGCGACGTCCCGCGGGTGTGCCGATCCGGCGGGTGCGAGGCGATGGGCAGATCGAAGCAGGGCTCTCGCTCGACCACGGCCCGGCGAGGACACCGATCCCCTCGCCAGAGCCTCCGGCAGCGCCGCACCAGGGCTCCTGAACGAGGGTCACTAGGACCGATATATGGGGGACGGGCGGCACATCCTCAGGGGTTGTCCACTCCGTACAAGAGACTGAATGGGAGTCAGCGGAACCAGGGCTCGCGGCGGGGGGCGAGGCACGCGATGATGCCCCCGCTCCCGGGGCATACGATCGGGCCGGGGGTTGGGCCGAAGAGGGGAGAGCCGTGGCGGAGATCGACGTTCGCCTGGACCGCGTGACCAAGGATTTCGGCGTGACGGTCGCCGTGGACGACCTGTCGCTCGACATCAGCGAGGGGGAGTTCTTCAGCCTGCTGGGCCCGTCGGGGTGCGGGAAGACCACCACCCTGCGGATGATCGGAGGCTTCGAGGAGCCCACCAGGGGCACGATCTACCTGGGCGGGCGTGACGTCACGGACCTGCCTCCCTACCGGCGCGACGTCAACACCGTGTTCCAGTCCTATGCGCTGTTCCCCCACCTGACGGTGTTCGAGAACGTCGCCTTCGGTCTTCGCAGGCGCAAGGTGAACAAGCACGAGATCGACGAACGCGTGAACGATGCGCTGCGCCTGGTCGATCTGACCGGCTTCGAGAACCGCAAGCCCGGGCAGATGTCGGGAGGACAGGCCCAGCGGGTCGCCGTGGCCCGGGCCCTCGTCAATCGGCCCAAGGTCCTGCTCCTGGACGAGCCGCTGGGCGCCCTGGACCTGAAGCTGCGCAAGCGGATGCAGCTCGAGCTGAAGCGGATCCAGGGTGAGGTCGGGGTGACCTTCATCTACGTGACCCACGACCAGGAAGAGGCCATGACCATGTCCAACCGGGTCGCCGTCATGCGCGGCGGCCGGATCGAGCAGGTGGGGCCTCCCGAGGACGTGTACGAGAACCCGGTCACCGAGTTCGTGGCCAGCTTCCTCGGCGCGTCAAACCTGCTGGACGGCGAGGTCAAGGAGGAACGGAACGGGACCGTGGCGGTCCTGCTGACCGGGGGGGACACGGTGGCGGTCCCGGCGGAGCGGGCGCCGTCAGGCTTGGGATCCAAGGTCAAGGTGGGCGTGCGCCCGGAGAAGATCACGATCCGGGCGGAGGGAGCGGAACCTCGGCAGGGCTGGAACGGCATCACGGGCTTGCTCCGGATGTCGACGTACATCGGCGTGAGCCATCAGTACAAGGTGGAGGGGCCCGGGGGGGCGGAGATCACCGTGTGGGTGCAGAACCTCGGTACGGAACCGGTCCCCCGTCCGGGGGAGCGTGTTCGACTCTCCTGGCCGCAGGAGCACACCTTCGCCGTTCTCCCGCAGGAGGGATTGACCCTGGAGGAGGAGGAGGGAGCATGAACCAGCGGGACGATCGGACGTTCCTCGAGCCGCAGCGGATGCAGGAGGTCCTGCGGCGGAGACTGACCCGTCGGAGCCTCCTCAAGGGCGCCGGGACGGGCGCGGCGGCCCTCGGCCTCGGGGGGCTGCTGGCGGCATGCGGCGGCGGCACCAGCGGCGGCGGCGGCACCAACGGAGGCGGGGGCAGCACCTCCAGCGCCTTCGACGTGAGCCAGATCTACAGCGGGGACCCCGGATCCAGCATCAACTTCGCGAACTGGCCGCTGTACATCGACCACGCCAAGGACAAGAACGGCAACCGGTACATCCCGTCCCTGCGCAACTTCACCAAGGAGACGGGCATCGACGTCAGCTATCAAGAGGTGATCCAGGACAACACCGACTTCTTCGGCAAGCTGCAGCCGCAGCTGCAGGCCGGGGACGACACCGGCTGGGACATCATCGTGATCACGAACGGGCGCGAATTCACCGCGCTCACCAAGCTCGACTGGGTCTACCCCCTGGATCCCGGCAAGCGGCCGAACTTCGACGCGAACGCCGCCGCCTGGGCCAAGAACCCACCCTACGACCCGGACAACACGCACGGGATGGCCTGGCAGTCCGGGATCACCGGGATTGGCGTCAACGACAAGCTGGTCAAGGGCTCCGTGACCAAGCTCGACGACCTGGCCAACCCGGACATCGTGGGTGTGGGCAAGGTGGGCATGCTGAAGAACGACATGCAGGACTTCGTGATGATCAACCTCGGCATCGACCCCACCACCTCGGGTCCCGACGAGTGGAAGGAGGCGGCGGACTGGCTCCGGAAGCAGCGCGATACCGGTGTGGTGCGCCAGTATTACGACCAGGGCTACGTGGACGATCTGACCGCCGGGAACCTGTCGGCCACGATGGCTTGGTCGGGCGACGTCCTCTACTACAAGCTGTGGGCCGGCTACGACAACCTGGACTTCGTCTTCCCGGACGGGGGCGCGCTGCTGTGGATCGACAACATGATGATCCCCGCGCACGCCAACAACCCGGTGGGCGCCATGGAGCTGATGGACTACTACTACAAGCCCGAGGTCGCCACCGGCGTGACCGAATGGGTCCTGTACATGTCCCCCGTGCCGGCCACCAGGGATCTGATCATGAAGGACTCCCAGGCGGCGCGGGACGAGGGGTCCAAGGGGTACGCGAACAAGCTGGAGGCCACGGCGAACAGCCCGTACCTGTACCCCGACGATGCGTTCCTGGCCCGCACGAAGTTCGGGCGTGACCTGAAGACCGACGAGGAACGGCAGGAGTGGGACTCGATCTTCCTGCCGATCACCCAGGCCTAGCGGCCATCCGAGCGGGAGAGCCGGGACCAGGTGGACAGCTCGACGGGGGCGGCGCAACAGGGTCGGGTCAGGGGCCGGAGCATCGGTCTTCGCAAGAAGCTCGTGCCCTACTACCTGCTCGGACCGGGCGCGGTCTGGCTCCTGATCTTCCTGGTCCTGCCGCTCCTTCTGCTGGTGTACACGTCGCTACAGAGCGGTGGTCTGCTGGGGGGCTTCCACTTCACCTGGCAGTTCTCGAACTACGCCGACGCGCTCAGCCAGAACGGGAAGTACTTCGGCCGATCGCTGATGTACTCGTCCATCGTCACGGTGGTGGCGTTGCTGCTGGCGTTCCCCATGACGTATTGGATCGCCTTCTACGGTGGCCGGTGGAAATCCTCGCTGCTGCTGCTGATGCTGCTGCCGTTCTTCGTGTCGTTCATCATCCGCACGATCCAGTGGAAGTTCATCCTCGCAGACAACGGCATCATCCTGGGCCCGCTCAAGAACCTGGGACTGCTGCCCCAGAGCTTCCACGTGCTGGCGACGCCGTTGGCCGTGGTGGCCGGGATCACCTACGACTTCCTCCCCTTCACGGCGCTGCCCCTCTACGTCTCGCTGGAGCGGATCGACAAGTCGCTGGTGGAGGCGGCCAAGGACCTGTACGCGAGCCGCTGGCAGGCGTTCCGCCACGTGGTGGTGCCGCTGTCGCTGCCCGGGGTGTTCGCCGCGTTCCTGCTCACCTTCGTCCCGGCCACCGGGGACTACGTGAACGCCGCCATCCTGGGTGGGCCGGGCACCACGATGGTGGGCAACATCATCCAGACCAAGTTCCTGTACCAGAACGTGTACTTCGAGGCGGCCGCGCTCTCGGCCGTGCTCATGCTGGGGATGTTCGTGCTGGTCAGCATCTACGCGAGGGTGCTGGGCACGGAAGAGGTCGTGAGGGCGGCGGCGGCATGAGCGTGGTGACCGCGGAGCGCGAGCAGCGCGTCCTGGAGCCGGCGCCGCTGCACCGGCCGAACAAGCGCTGGACCCGGTTCCTCCTGCCCGGCTTCACCGGTCTGATGATCGCCTACCTGATGAGCCCGGTGTTCGTGATGATCCTGTACGGGTTCAACAACATCCCCGGTGAGCGCCAGACCCCGAAGTTCTGGGGCTTCACGATCCATTGGTACAAGGAGCTGTTCGCGATCCAGGGCCTGACCACGGCGATCAAGAACTCGCTCATCATCGCCCCCACGGCCGCCGTGGTGGCCACGATCATCGGCACCTTCCTGGGGCTCGCCCTGGGCCGGTACCTGTTCCGGGGCAAGGGCGCGGTGGACTTCTTCATCTTCCTGGCGATCGCGGTGCCCGAGATCGTGCTGGGCTCCTCGCTGCTGTCGATGTTCGTCCAGGCCAGGGCGTCCTTGGGGCTCGGCACGATCCTGCTCTCACACATCGCCTTCGACGTGCCGTTCGTTGCCGTCACGGTCCAGGCGCGTGTGGCGGGGATGGACCGATCCCTCGAGGACGCCGCCCAGGACCTGTTCGCCGATCCCGTCACCACGTTCTTCAAGGTCACCCTGCCCCAGATCCTCCCCGGGATCTTCGCCGGGTTCCTGTTGGCCTTCGTCCTGTCCCTGGACGACTTCGTCATCACCCAGTTCGTGTCCGGCCAGACCGAGACCTTCCCGATCTGGGTGTGGGGGTCCACGAGGATCGGGCTGCCGCCGCAGGTGAACGTGATGGCGACGTTGCTGTTCACCGCCGGCGTGGTGATCTCGATCGCCAACGTCGCGGCGCAGCGCCTCCGCCGCTCCAGGGCCGCCTGAAGAGGAACCGACGCATCCAGGCCTGCTGGAGGATTCGTGAAGAGTTTCACAAGCGCTCCGCGCGCCGTCCCCATAGTGGCATCTAGCTGCGAAAACGCTCCGCCGTCGCCTTTGACGGGCCCGTTGGGCCCCGGATATACTGCCGCGCGCCCATGGCCGGAGGACACGGGGATGCATGGAGTGGCATGGGCACGGCGTGGAACGTCATGGGGACGCTCGCGTCGGGCATCCTCGTCTGGGGCGGCATCGGGTACCTGGTCGATCGGGTGGTGGGGTTCCACTGGCTCTTCCTGCCGATCGGGATGGTGATCGGCGTCTCGGCCTCCATCTACGTGGTGTACCTGCGGTATGGCAGAGATCACTGAGCGGGCGGAGCGGGAGCTGGTCCGGAGGGCTCTGGTGCCCTCGGCTGTGGCCGTTCCCCTCTCGCTGCTCATCGGGTGGGCCCTGGCTGGTCCCGGTGTCGGGGTCTCGGCGGCCATCGGGATCGCCCTGGTCTTCGCCAACTTCGCGGCCCACGGCCTCTCGCTGGCCTGGGCGTCGAGAGTATCCATCGTCGCCGTGCAGGTCGTGGCCCTGGCCGGGTTCGTCGTCCGGCTCGGCGTGGTCGTGGCCGCGATGTTCGTCCTGAACACCCTGGCGTGGTTCTCGCCGCTCGCCTTCGGGTTGGCCGTGGTCGTCGCAACGCTGTCGCTGTTGGTCTATGAGGCGCGGCTCGTGCTGCGCGGCATGGGCGGGACCCTCATGATCCCGGCCGATCCGGTGGCCGCGCAGGCGGCCCGAGCCTTGGCGGCCAGGGAGGCACGGTGATGCTGGCTGCCCTCGCGTCCGGGTTCGCCCCGGCGGTCGCGGCGCTCTCCCGTCCACCCGAAGGCTTCCACGCCCCAGACACGGCGATCTTCGACTACTCGAACAACTGCCTGTTCGGCAACGGCTCGTACTGCATCACGCGCCCGACGTTCTGGCTGTTCGTCTCCGTCCTGATCATCGCGGCGGTCTTCATCGCCGCGTTCCGCCGTCCTCAGCTGGTGCCTCGGGGGTTGCAGAACGCCGTGGAGTCCCTCATCGACTTCATCCGCAACGGCATCGTCATGGAGGTCATGGGTCCCGATGGCCTTCCCTACCTCCCGCTGCTGACGTCCTTGTTCGTCTTCATCTGGGTGAACAACACGTTCGAGGTGATCCCGTTCATCCAGTTCCCGCCCACCTCGAAGATCGCGATCCCCATGATCCTGGCCGGACTGGTCTGGTTCATCTTCAACATCGTGGGCATCGTGAAGCACGGGGGGTGGCGGTACCTGAAGAGCATCATGTTCCCGCCGGGCGTCCCTCCGGCGATCTACATCCTGTACACACCGATCGAGCTGGTCTCGACGATCATCGTGCGTCCCGTCACCCTGACCGTTCGTCTCACGGCCAACATGATCGCCGGTCATCTGATCCTGACGACGTTCTTCCTGGGGACCTGGTACCTGCAGTGGAAGCTGCTCACGATCCCCTTCGCGGCGGCCTCCTTCGCCCTGGGGACGTTCATCACGGGGTTCGAGATCCTCGTCTCCGTCCTGCAGGCCTACATCTTCACGATCCTGACCGCCGTGTACATCGCCTCATCCATCCACCCAGAGCATTAGAGAAGGGGGACACACATGTCGCATCTGTTCGGCCTGCTCGCCCAGGTGACCGACACGGGCGTGAGCTCGATCGGCAAGGGGCTCGTGTACGGCCTCGGTGCGATCGGCCCGGGCATCGGCATCGGCTACCTGGTCGGCAAGGCCGTCGAGGCCATGGCCCGCCAGCCTGAGGCAGCGGGTATGGTGCGGACCACGATGTTCCTGGGGATCGCCTTCGTCGAGGCGCTCGCGTTGTTCGGCTTCGTACTGTCGTTCATCGTCTGATCGGGGGGCGGGATGTTGCACATGCTCGTACTGGTCGCCAAGGAGCAGCCCAATCCGATCATCCCCGACATCGCCGAGCTGATCTATGGCTCGGTGGCCTTCATCATCGTGTTCGCGCTTCTCGCGAAGTTCGCGTTCCCCGCCCTCAACACGATGCTGCAGGAGCGCACGTCCAAGATCCAGGGCGACCTGGAGAAGGCGGAGCAGGCCCGCACCCAGGCGGAGTCCGAGCTGGCCGAGTACCGTCGGCAGTTGGCCGATGCACGGGAGGAGGCGAACCGGATCATCGCCGAGGCGCACCGCACGGCCGACCAGCTCCGCCGCGATATGCAGGGCAAGGCCGAGCAGGAGGCCTCCATGACCATCGAGCGCGCGCAGGAGGAGATCAGGGCCGAGCGCGACCGGGCCCTCCAGGACCTCCGGGCGCAGGTTGGCGCGATCGCCGTGGACCTGGCCGGCAGGGTGGTCGAGGAGTCCCTGGACCAGGCGGCCCACCAGCGGCTGATCGACGAGTACATCGAGCAGGTTGCCGCTTCGAACGGCGGCAACGGGAAGGGCGCGGGTGGGCGCTGAGAGGTCCTCGCTGATCCAGGAATACGCGCGGGCGCTGCTCACCATCGCCAGTGCCGAGGGCGAGCTCGGGCTGGTCGAGGACCAGCTGTACGCCCTGAGCAAGGCGATCGATGCGGAGCCCGGACTCCGTGATGCGCTGGCCGACCCGGACCTTCCGGCCGAGAACAAGAAGGCGCTCCTTCGGGACATCATGGGCGAGGCGGCCAACCCGGTAGCCGTGAACGCGCTGGCGTTCCTGGTCGAACAGGGCCGGGGGCGCGATGTGGGGGAGATCGCCGAGGCGTTCGCCCGCGCTGCCGCCGAGAGCCGACAGCACGTCCTGGCCGAGGTGCGCTCGGCCGTCCCCATGGACGAACCCCAGCGCAAGCGTCTGGGCCAAGCGCTCTCCCGGGCCACCGGGAAGACGGTCGAGGTCAAGGTCGTGGTGGACCCCACGGTGGTGGGGGGGATCGTGGCGAGGGTGGGGGACGAGGTCTTCGACGGCACGGTCCGCAATCGCCTGCAAGAGGCTCGTCGGCAGCTGGCCGGGGCCTGAGCGTGATGACGAGGAGCATGTGAGCCGATGGCACTGAACCTGGACCCGCAGTCGATCGCCGAGGCGTTGCGCAGGAACGTCGAGAGCTGGACCCCCTCGGTCGAGCGCGGCGAGGTCGGGCGCGTCGTCGAGGCCCACGACGGCATCGCCCGCGTGAAGGGACTGCCTCGCACCATGGCCAACGAGCTCCTCGAGTTCCCCGGCGGCGTGATGGGCATCGCCTTCAACCTCGAGGAGGACCAGATCGGCAGCATCATCCTGGGTGAGTACGAGCACATCGAGGAGGGGAGTCTGGTCCGGCAGACCGGGCGGATCCTCTCGATCCCGGTGGGGGACGGGTTCCTGGGTCGCGTGGTGGACCCCCTGGGCGAACCCCTCGACGGCAAGGGTCCCATCTCGCCGGACGCCACCCGGGCCCTGGAGGTGCAGGCGCCCTCGGTGGTGGCCCGACAGCCGGTGGTGGAGCCCCTGCAGACCGGGCTCACGGCGATCGACGCCATGACGCCGATCGGCCGCGGTCAGCGCGAGCTGATCATCGGCGACCGCCAGACGGGGAAGACGGCCATCGCCATCGACACGATCATCGCCCAGCGGGACAACTGGACCAGCGCCGACCCCCACAAGCAGGTCCGGTGCATCTACGTCGCGGTGGGCCAGAAGGCCTCCACGGTCCGCGAGGTGGAGGAGACCCTGCGCGAGCACGGCGCCATGGACTACACGGTCATCGTGAACGCGTCGGCATCCTCACCGGCGGCGTTCCAGTACATCGCGCCGTACTCGGGAGCCGCCCTGGGGGCCCACTGGATGTACGAGGGGCTCCACGCACTCGTGATCTACGACGACCTGTCGAAGCAGGCGGTGGCATACCGCGAGATCTCGCTCCTGCTGCGCCGGCCGCCCGGCCGCGAGGCCTATCCCGGCGACGTCTTCTACCTGCACTCCCGGCTGCTGGAACGGGCGGCCAAGCTCTCCGACGAGCTGGGCGGCGGCTCCCTCACCGCCCTCCCCATCATCGAGACCAAGGGCAACGACGTCTCCGCGTACATCCCCACGAACGTGATCTCGATCACCGACGGCCAGATCTACCTCGAGCCCGACCTGTTCTTCGCCGGCGTGCGTCCGGCGATCAACGTGGGCATCTCGGTGTCCCGGGTGGGAGGCACCGCGCAGATCAAGGCCATGAAGGCGGTGGCGGGACGCCTGCGGCTGGACCTCGCTCAGTACCGGGCCCTCGAGGCCTTCGCGCAGCTCGGATCCGAGCTCGACCGGGCGTCGCAGCAGCAGCTGGCTCGTGGGGCCCGGGTGGTGGAGATCCTGAAGCAGCCCCAGTACCGGCCGGTGCCCGTGGAGCGACAGGTCCTGTACATCTGGGTCGCCACCGGTGGGCACCTGGACGACCTGCCGGTCGAGGACGCCCGACGGTTCGTGGAGGGCGTGGCCGAATACGTGGAGGCGCGGCACCCGGAGATCCTGCGGGCGATCCGCGAAACGGGCGTGCTGTCCGAGGAGGGGGAGGCGATGCTCCGCGACGCGGTCGCCGGGTACAAGGAGTCCTTCGTCCCCTCGACGGAAGGCGAGGCTGGTGAGGCCGAGGGGGACCAGGGGTGGCGGCGGGTCTCCTCCGACCAGGAGCTGCAGCGGCGTCCACCCACCCAGGAGGAGCTGCGCCAGGACTACGAGCGACGGGCCGGTCCGGTCGGCGAGTCCGAGGCGCCGATCCCGTAACCCATGGGCGCGAAGCTCCGCATCGTTCGTCGACAGATCCGCTCGGTCCAGTCGACCATGAAGATCACCCGCGCCATGGAGCT
>DASQQQ010000020.1:0-16839 GCA_035643355.1 Actinomycetota bacterium
ATCTGATCGGTGACGAGGCTCGTCGGTACCTGGCGGGGCTGGACCGGGCGCCCGTCCGACACGTTGACGCCGACCGGGCCGCGGGATCGATCGGCGGCGACCTGCCGGACGAGGGGTCGGGGGCCGTGAACGCGCTGCGGGAGGTGCTGGAGCGCTCGGCAGGACTGCTCGCCTCCTCGGGTCCCCGCTACTTCCACTTCATCACCGGCGGGGTGACCCCGGCGGCGCTGGGCGCCGACTGGCTGGCCTCGGTGGTCGACCAGAACAGCGCGGACTGGATCGGGGCGCCGCTCACCTCCCAGCTCGAGGCGGTCTCTCTCCGTTGGCTCAGGGACCTGTTCGGGCTCCCGATGGACTGGGACGGGGTCCTGACCACGGGCGCCACCATGGCCAACTTCGTGGGGCTGGCGGCGGCTCGGCGGTGGTGGGGCTTGTGGCACGGCGTGGACGTGGATGAGCAGGGCCTGGCGGGCCTACCCCCGCTGCCCGTCTTCGCGTCCGGGTACCTGCACCCGAGCGACACGAAGGCCCTGGCGATGCTGGGCGTGGGCCGGGAACGCGCCACACGCCTGGTCCGGGACGCCGCCGGCCGCATCGACCTGGAGGCCCTGGAGCGCGCGCTGCGGGCGCTGGATGGGGCGCCGGCCGTGGTGATCGCCAGCGCCGGCGAGGTGAACGGCGGCGGCTTCGATCCGGTCGACGCGATGGCCGACCTGACGCATGAGTACGGTGCCTGGCTCCACGTCGACGGGGCGTTCGGGCTCTTCGCGGCGGTCTCACCTCGGACCCGTCACCTGGTCGAGGGCATCGCCAAGGCCGACTCGGTGATCGCCGACGGCCACAAATGGCTGAACGTCCCGTACGAGTCCGGGTTCGCGTTCGTGCGGGACCGCACCCTGCTCCCGCCCGCCTTCGCGCTGAGCGCCGCGTACCTGCCCTCGGAGGACGATCCGCGTCCGAACTTCTTCACCCGAGGCCCGGAGAGCTCCCGGAGGGCCCGGAGCCTGGCCGTGTGGGGCACGCTGCGCGCCTACGGGCGCTCGGGGTACCGCGAGATCGTGGAGCGCTGCCTGGACCTCGCGCGGCATCTCGCGGCGCGGGTGGATGAGGCACCAGATCTGGAACGGCTGGCCGAGGTGCCGCTCAACATCGTCTGCTTCCGATACCGGCCTCCCGGCGTGCCGGAGGAGCGCCTCGACGACCTCAACCGGCGGCTGGGTGAGGCGGTCCTGGAGGATGGGCGGGTGCACTTCGGCACCACCGTGTACGAGGGCCGGGTGGCCTTCCGGCCCGCGATCGTGAACTGGCGTACGGGCGAGCCAGACGTCGAGCTGATCGTCGAGGTCACCCGCGAGCTCGGCGCCCGGCTAGTCGCCCAGGAGCGCCGGACGCCCGCCTAGGCTCGCGGCGTGCCTGGTCGTCGGCCAGCGATCGAGCGGACGGCTCGGGTTTGCCCCGCCAACGTCCCGGGGACATCGGCGACATGCGACCGATGGCGCTCTGTCGCACCGCCGACGGCTGGTCCCTGGTGGACGGCCTGGACGAGGCTCTCCGACTCCGCCACGATCCCGACACGCTAGTCTGGATCGAGAGCGACGTTACGGGCCTGCCCGAGGCCGAGATGCGGAAGCTTGGGCAGGAGTTCCAGATCGACCCCCTCGCGATCGAAGATGCCCTGAGCCCGAGGCAGCGGCCCAAGCTCGAGGCCTATCCCGGTCATCTCCTGCTGGTCGTCCATCAGCTCGACGAGGACGAGGACGACCAGCTCCTGCCTCGACAGCTCGCCGCCTTCATCGGTCGCGGGTTCGTGGTGCTCCTGCATCACGGGGCGGACCGGGTGGTGGGCGAGGCTCGGCGGCGCGTGGAGTCCGCTGGGGACGAGGTGACCTCGAGCGACCGCCTGCTCCACGCCGTGGTGGACACGGCGGTGGACGACGACGAGTCGATCGCCACGCGGATCGCCCAGGAGGTCGAGGTGATGGAGGACGAGGCCCTCACCGTGGCTCGCGCCGGGGACCGACGGGACGGCCGGTCCTCCCGGCGGGGGAGATGGCCCAGCCAGTACCGCCTGTACACGCTGAAGCAGCAGATCACCACGCTTCGCCGCTACGCGCTACCGATCGCCTCCGCGCTGGAGCGCCGTCCGACGTACGAGGGGCAGGAGCGGGACGACACCCTGGACCGCCTGTTCCGCGATGTCCACGACCACGTGGTCCGGCTGGGCGCGGAGGTTCGAAGCTCGGACGACCTGACGGACGGCGTGCTCGAGCTGGTCCGCTCCTTCCAGGCCGACGAGCTGAACGAGACGAACCGCAAACTCACGGCGTGGGCGGCCATCATCGCCGGCCCCGCGTTGATCGTCGGCCTCTACGGCACCAACTACGGCCTGCTCCCTCCGCGGAGCGTTGGGCAGTGGGGGTTCGCGCTGGTCCTGCTCCTGATGGCCACCACCTCGGGCCTGCTGTTCGGGTTCTTCCGCCGCCGCGGCTGGCTCTGACCCGGCCGTCGGCTTCGTAGGCTAGGGGCCGTGGCCGAGGGAACGAGGCGGGTGGGATCGGCTGGGAGCGCCGGCGCCGAGGTGATGGGGGAGACCGCGGCCACCCAGGCGGCGCGGCCCGTGCCGTGGCGGGAGGTCTTCGCCGGGGCGCGAGGTCGGCTGACCGCCGGTCTGCTCACCTTGGAGATGCTCGTCGCGATCCAGATCCTGATCGTGGCCACGATCATGCCCGCCGTCCGCCGGGACCTCGGCGACGTCGCCCTGTACGGGTGGACGTTCAGCGCCTCGGGGCTCGGGCAGTTCGCCGCGATCCCCATCGCCGGCCACGCGCTGGACCGGTTCGGGGCCCGTCGGCTGCTCGCGGTCACCCTCCTGGTCTACTCGGGAGGCCTGCTGTTCGCGGCCCTAGCGCCCTCGATGCTGACGCTGGTGGTCGCTCGGCTGTTGCAGGGCATCGGCGGGGGCGCGATCTACGCGGTCTCCCTCGGCACGGTGGCCAAGACCTACCCGGACGATGTCCGGGCCCGCGTGCTGGCGCTGCTCGCGGCGATGTGGATCCTGCCGGGCCTGGTGGGGCCGGGGATCGGCGCCCTGTTCGCGAGCACGGTGGGATGGCGGTGGGCCTTCGTGGTGCCGATCCCGATCCTGGTCGTCGCCGCGGCGCTGGTGTTCCCCGCGCTGCCCACCGCGATCGATCGGGAGGCCAGGATCCCGCTGCTCTGGCCCCTGGTCCTGGCCACCGGCGCCGGAGCCGTGCTCGCCGGGCTCACCGACCTGTCCTTGTGGAGCATCGGCCTGATCATCGTGGGCTCGGCCGCCGCGCTCCCGGCCCTAGTGCGGATCGTCCCGAAGGGGACCCTGCGGGCCCGGCCCGGCCTGCCGGCCGCGGCGGCCGCGGCCTTCCTGCTCTCGGTGGGTTTCCTGGCCGTCGACGCGTTCGTGCCGTTGATGCTGACCGACGTCCGCGGCCGCTCGGTCGCCGAGGCCGGGATCGTGCTGACGCTGGCCACGGTCACCTGGTCGGTGGGCAGCTGGTGGCAATCCAGCGTGGCGGGGCGCATCCGGCTCGGTCGGCTGGTGCAGCTCGGCACGTTGCTCGTGGTGGGCGGCAGCGTCGCCACGATGGTGGGGATGCTCCACGTACCGCTCGCGCTGCCGTATGCGGGCTGGGCGGTGGCTGGCCTGGGGATGGGCATCGCGTTCCCCTCGATCCCCCTCTCGGTGATGAACGCCGCGGAGGCGGGGGCTGAGGCGAGCCAGCTGTCGCCCACCCTGCTGATGGACACGCTGGGCGTGGCGGTCGGCGCCGGGCTGGCCGGGGCGTGCGTGGCCTTCGCCGAGAGGGTCGGCGCATCGCTCCGGTTGGGGCTGGTGGGCGGCTTCTCCCTGAGCCTGGTGGCGATGCTGGTGCTGCTGCCCGTCGCCGCTCGGATCCCGAGCGGCCGAGCCGGCGACCGAACCTCAGCGCTCGCGGGCCACGACGCGTAGGTACGCGTTCCCGTCGACGCCTGGCTTCTCGACGGTGTCCGCTCACCGAGCGCCGGTAGACTCGGCGAGCCATGGAGATCTCCCGGCTGCAGGAGGCACTGCGCCGTACCTACTACCGGCGCGACGCGAAGCGGGGACGCGACGCCACCTTCCGCTGGCTCACGGAAGAGGTCGGCGAGCTGGCGAAGGCGCTGCGGACCGGCGATCGCGACAACCTCCGGCACGAGTTCGGCGACGTCCTGGCCTGGTTGACCTCGCTGGCCAACCTGGCCGGGGTGGACCTGGAGGAGGCCGCCTCCCGGTACGCGCAGGGCTGCCCCCGCTGCGGCAGATCGCCCTGCTCATGCCCCTTCGTCCGATGATCGAGGTCCGTCAACCCGGCGAGGAGCACCGCGATCAGGTCTCGGAAGCCATCACCATCTCCCTGGATCTGGACCGGCGCCACGCCGATGGCCGGGCCGAGCGACTGCTCCTGCACCACTTCCGCTGCGCGTTCGAGGGCGATCGGGTGCTGGCCACGGCAGCGGCCTGGCCCTTCCGCCAGTGGTTCGGTGGCCGGGAGCTGCGGATGACCGGCATCTACGCCGTCACCACCTTGCCCGAGTACCGAGCGGCCGGGCTCGCGTCCCGGACCACCGAGCAACTGCTCCACGAGGGGCGCGAGCGCGGCGTGCCGCTGTCGGCCCTGTATCCGGCGACGCTGCGGCCCTACCGGCGCCTGGGCTTCGAGCTGGCCGGGACCTTCACCGAGCATACGGCGCCGTTCGATGCACTTCCGGAGGCGTCGGGGCCCCTGGCGGTGGAGGAGTACCGGCCTGAGGACCTGGAGGGCGTCCGGGCCTGCTACCGGCGGTGGGCCGCGGGGTCCAACGGGCCGATCGATGCGGAGGACGAGGCCTGGTGGCCCACCCGCGTGCTCGGCTCCTCCGATCCGAGCGCGATCCATCGGGTCGCCGTGGTCCGGGACGACTCAGGCACGGTGCGTGGGTACGTGACCTGCCGGAAGGAGCCGGAGACCGGCGACTTCCGCGCGTCGTTCCGGCTGGCGTGCGAGCACTTCGTCGCGTGTGATCCGGAGGCGCTGTCATCGTTGCTCGGGTACGTGCGCGGCTTCCGAGGGCTCGGCGTGTCCCTGACCATCGTGGGAGCTCCTGCGGACCCGCTCGGCCTGGTCCTCGCGGAGCGCCGGTTGCGGCCCACACGCACGATGCGCTGGATGCTCCGCCTGCTGGACGTCCCCCGAGCCCTCGAACAGCGAGGGTACCCACCGGTCTCGGGTGCTGCCACGATCGCGGTCGAGGATCCAACCTTCGCCGACAACCGCGGTCCCTGGCGGATCGAGGCCGATGCCGGGTCCGTGACCGTGACCAGGACCCGATCGAGCGACAGGCGCCCGCTGCACATCCGGACCCTGTCCTCGCTGTTCAGCGGGTACCTCTCCGCCCACGATGCCGTGCACCTGGGGCTGCTCGAGGCCGACGATCCCGCGGTCGCCCTCCTGGCCACGCTCTTCGCCGGTCCCGCCCCCTTCATGCTGGACTTCTTCTGAGTGATCCTGGCCCTTGCGGGCCACCCCCAACGGATGAAAATGGGCGGGTCGCCCGGCGACGTCGGGTTTGCCTGGTGTTGCGAGCCCGTTTGTGAGTGGGACGCGGGGGCCTCGGGAACCCACAACTGTTGCCGCGAGCACGAACCACAGACTCCGTGAGATGAGACTCCTCCGGGCGGCGGGTCGTTGTCGGTCGGAGGAAGGAGGGAAGGATGGACGTCCTCATCGAGCGGTGCGCAGGTCTGGACGTGCACAAGGACACGGTCATGGCCTGCGTTCGGTTCCCGGGAGAAGGGGGCAAGCAGGCCCAGGAGATCCACCAGTTCGGCACCACCACCGCGGGCCTGCTGGCCCCTTGGGACTGGCTCGGAGCCCACGGGGTCACCGTGGTGGGCATGGAGTCCACCGGCGTGTACTGGAAGCCGGTGTCCTACGTGCTCGAGGACCAACTCGAGTGCCAGCTGCTGAACGCCCGGCACCTTCGCAACCTCCCCGGGAGAAAGACCGACGTCAAGGACGCGGAGTGGATCGCCCAGCTGGTCCAGCACGGGCTGGTCCGGCCCTCGTTCGTGCCGCCCAAGCCGATCCGGGAGCTTCGTGACCTCACCCGGTACCGCAAGGCCCAGATCAATGAGCGGATCGCGGAGGCCCAGAGGTTGGACAAGATCCTGCAGGACGCCGGGGTCAAGCTGTACTCGGTGGCCACCGAGATCCTGGGGGTCTCCGGGCGGGCCATGCTCACCGCACTGGTGGAGGGGACCCGAGATCCAGGCGTGCTGTCCGAGTTGGCCCGGGGCAAGCTCCGGGCGAAGATCCCAGCCCTGAAAGAGGCCCTGACCGGACGGTTCGGAGCGCATCACGCCCTGATCGTGGGGACCATCCTGTCCAAGCTGGACTTCCTGGAGCAGGTCATCTCCCACCTGTCGGTCGAGATCGAGCAGGTGATCGCCCCTTTCGAGCCCCAGGTGGAGCTGCTTGACACCATCCCGGGGGTGGACCGGCGCGCGGCGGAGTCGATCATCGCCGAGATCGGGGTGGACATGGGCGGCCAGTTCGGGTCCTCCGCACGCCTGGCCTCCTGGGCCGGGATGTGCCCCGGCAACGACGAGTCGGCGGGCAGGCATCGCTCGGGCAAGACCCGCAAGGGCTCCAAGTGGCTCCGCACGACCCTCACCGAGTCCGCCAAGGCGGCCGCTCGGTCCAAGGGCTCGTACTTCTCCGCCCAGCACGCCAGGCTCAAGGGCCGACGAGGATCACGCAAGGCGACCACCACCGTTGGCCACTCCATCCTGGTCGTTGCCTACCACGTGTTGGATCGCGGTGTTCCCTACCAGGATCTGGGGGCCGACTACTTCCTCCGCCGACACGACCCCAAGCGGCACGCCGCCAAACTCGTTCGTCAGCTGCAGAACATCGGCTATCGCGTCACCCTTGAGGAGGTGGAGGCCGCGTAGCGATCGGGGGCATTTTCACCACAGGCCGAAACGGGTCTGGGGCAACGACGGGTCAACGCCTGCCGGATCGATATCGTGTCCGCCCCCCGGGGATCAGCGGAACAGGTGCTCGGCGATCTGGACGGCGTTCAGCGCGGCACCCTTGCGCAGGTTGTCGGCGCAGCTGAACAGGAGGAGCGCGTCATCGCGGCCCGGAACCCGGCGGATCCGGCCCACCAGGGCCTCGTCCATGCCGGCGGCCTCCAGGGGGCTGGGGTAGATCCCGTTGGCCGGGTCGTCCCGGAGCTGGACGCCGGGCGCCGAGGCCAGCACCTCGCGGGCCTCCTGCACCGAGACCGCCCGGGAGAACTCCGCCAGGATCGACACGGCGTGGCCAACAGGCACCGGCACCCGCACCGCGGTGGCGGCCACCGGAAGGTCGGGCAGGCCGAGGATCTTCCGTGGCTCGGCCATCATCTTCGACTCCTCGCCGGTGAACCCGTCCGGCTCGAAGTGGGCGACCTTCGCCACCACGTTGAAGGCGATCGTCTTGCCGAAGACCTCACCCACCGGCAGGGCGTCGGCCTTCATCCGGGCCAGGTCGTCCTCCATCCCGTGCAGCTTCTCGACCTGCTCCGCGAGCTCGGATACGCCCTTGTGTCCGGCGCCCGAGACCGACTGGTAGGACGAAAGCACCAGCGAGCGGAGCCCTGCCGCCCGGTGCAGCGGGGCCACCGCCATCATCGCCGTGATCGTGGTGCAGTTCGGCACGGCCACGATCCTGGGAGCCCCCTCCAGCGCCTCCGGGTTGACCTCGGGGATCGACAGCGGCACGTCGGGGTCCATCCTGAACGCGCTCGAGTTGTCGATGCAGGTGGCCCCGGCCCCGGCCGCCTGCGGGATGAACGAACGGGACACCGTGGCGCCCGCCGAGACCAGCGCCACGTCCACGTCTCGGAGCCGGTCCAGGGACAGAGCGTGGACCACGTAGGAGGCATCGCCGAACGCCACCTGCATGCCCTCGGAGCGCGTGGAGGCGAGCGGCACGAGCTCGTCCGCCGGGAAGGCCCGCTCCTGCAGGATGCGGATCATCTCCCGTCCCACCGCACCGGTCGCTCCGACCACGGCTACGCGCATGGTCCATCCATCGTACCGGCGCCGCCCTCCCGGTCCTCGGCAGGTCGGCCGATCAGGTGGGCGCCGAGCTGGTCTCCTCGTCCAGCCCGAAGCGCATGTGCAGGGTGCGGACGGCGCGCTCGGCGTCCACGGCCCGGATCACGCAGGAGACACGGATCGAGGAAGTAGAGATCATCTCGATGTTGATCCCCTCGGCGGCCAGGGCGTCGAACATGTCCGCGGCCACGCCGGGATCGCTGCGCATCCCGGCCCCCACCAGCGAGACCTTCGCGATCTGGTCGTCGGCCGAGAAGCGGGCCGCCCCCACCTGCCCGATCATCCTCTGGACCGTCGCCTCCAGCCTGGGCAGGTCGTCCCGGGGGACCGTGAAGGAAAGGTCGGTGGTGCCAGCGTGGGAGACGTTCTGGACGATCATGTCCACGTTCACGCCCTCGGCCGCCACGGCCTTGAAGATCGAGGCCGCCACGCCCGGACGGTCGGGGACGTCCTCGAGGGTGATCTTCGCCTCGCCGTCGTCCAGCGCCACGCCGGAGATGAGCGCCTGCTCCATGCCGATCTCGTCCTCCCCCACCACCCACGTGCCGGCCCCGTCCGAGAACGAGGAGCGGACGTGGAGGCGCACGTCGTTGCGCCGAGCGTACTCGACGGACCGAAGCTGCAGGACCTTCGCGCCCGAGGCCGCCAGCTCGAGCATGGCCTCGTAGGTGATCTTCCCCACCTTCCGAGCGCCGGGGACGATCCTCGGATCGGCCGTGAACACCCCGGGCACATCCGTGTAGATCTCGCACGCCTCGGCCCCGAGCGCCGCCGCCATGGCCACCGCCGTCGTGTCGGACCCGCCTCGACCCAGCGTGGTGATGTCGTAGGCCGTGGACAGGCCCTGGAACCCGGCCAGGATCACCACGTTGCCGGCCTGCAGGGACTCGATGATCCGCTTGGGGCGGATGTCCACGATCCTGGCCTTGCCGTGGTGGGTGTCCGTGATGATCCCGGCCTGGGAGCCGGTGTAGGAGGCGGCCCTACAGCCACGGGCGCACACCGCGATGGCCAGCAGCGCCATCGCGATCCGCTCCCCGGCGGTGAGCAGCATGTCGAGTTCTCGGGGCTCGGGGATCGGCGTGATCCGGTGGGCCAGCTGCGCGAGCTCGTCCGTGGTGTCGCCCATGGCCGAGACCACGACGACCACGTCGTGCCCGGCCTCCCTCGCCGCCACCACTCGGTCGGCCACCGCCTGGATCCGCTCGGCACCGGCCACCGAGGTGCCGCCGTACTTCTGCACGATGATCGACACGCAGCATCTCCTCGCCCGCTGGGACGAGATGAGGCTAACAGGCAGGTCCGCGAGGGGTGGGAGCTTCGACCCGGGCGTCCGGGCGCGTGCCGGCGGGCGGCGCGGCGGGCTCAGGCCTCCGGGTGGCGGAGCGATCGCTGCAGGAAGTCCAGCTGGATCCGGAGCACGTTCTCGGTGAGGGCGGTGGATCGCGTGAGATGGGTGGCGTTCGGCAGCAGCACGAGCTCGTGGAACCTGCCGGCCTCGAACAGCGCGGCCGAGAGACGGAGCGTGTGGGCAACCACCACGTTGTCGTCGGCCAGGCCGTGGATCAGCAACAGGGGGCGCCGTAGCTTCGAGGCGTCGTGGATCGGCGAGCTGCGGCGGTACGCCTCGGGCTCCCGGTCCGGGTGGCCCAGGTAACGCTCGGTGTAGTGCGTGTCGTAGAGGGTCTGGTCGGTGACCGGCGCGCCGGCCACCGCCGCGTGGAAGACGTCGGGGCGCCGCAGGACGGCGAGCGCGGCCAGCTCGCCGCCGAACGACCACCCCCGGATCCCCACGCGAGACAGGTCCAGGAACCCGAACCGCTCGGCCGCCGCATGGAGGCCATCGATCTGATCCTCCAGCGTGACCGTGAAGTCGCCGAAGACCTCGCGGTCCCAGGCTGGGCCACGGCCGGGCATCCCTCGACCGTCGATCACCAGCACCGCGAACCCCCGATCCGCGAACCACTGCGAGGTGAGGTGCGCCGAGGCGGTCCGGAAGACGCGTTGGCCGTGGGGCCCCCCGTACGGGTCCAGGAGCACGGGGAGCGGGCGATCGGGCTCGCGACCCTCGGGCAGGAGCAGGGTGGCCAGGAGCTCCCGCTCCCCCAGGCGGAGGAACCAGGGCCGCGGCCGCACCACGGGCGTCTCGGCCAGGCTCCCGATCCGCGCGATCTCCTCCCCGTTCCGCAGCACGGAGACGCTCGGCAGTACCGCATCCATCGTCACGGAGACCAGGACCAACGTGCCGCCGCCCTCCCGTCCGGTGTGGACGCCCGGTTCCGCGCTCAGGCGGGCCAGGCCCTCGGGCGTCCACCGCCACAGTTGAACCTCGAGCGGGTCCTCGGAGGCCGTGAACAGCACGCCGTCGCCGGCAGAGATCACATCGCGGATCTGCAGGCCGGCGGGCGTAACGGGATCGCCGTCCACGGTGAGGCGGTAAGTATCGGCCTGGCGATCGGCCCGAACCCAGACCACGCGGCCGTCGTTCAGGCGTACCGGTGCCTCCTCAGGCAGGTCCACCCACTGAGGGTCGGACTCCTCACGGACCAGCGTGGTGGTACCCGTCTCGATGTCGGCCTCGAGCAGCCGCACGGTCCGCTGGTCCCGGGCCTGGACCGAGAGCAGCAGCGGTTCCCCATCGCTCCAGTGCACCCGTGCCAGGTACGGGAACGCCTCGCGCTCCCAGCGGATCTCCACGCGCTCGCCGCGATCCACGTCGAAGACCCAGAGGGTCACAGCGGCATCCTCGGTCCCGGCCTGCGGGTAGCGAACGGCGCGAGGGCGAGCCGCCGGATGGGTGGGATCGGAGATGTGCCAGGTGAGCACCCCCCGCTGATCCACGCAGGTGGCGGCCAGCCGAGTGCCATCGGGTGACCACCAATGGCCCCGGAGGCGGCGCATCTCCTCGGCGGCGATGAACTCGGGCAGGCCCCAGAAGCGGTCGGGGTCATCGGTCCCGGCGAGCACGCGGTCGGGACCATCCAGATCCAGCACGTGGAGGGTCCCGCCGACCACGTAGGCGATGCGGCGGCCCTCCGGATCCAGCCGCGGATCGTCCACCACGCCGGGCGCGGGCAGTTCGACGACGCGGTGGCGAAGGAGCGCCTGGACCGTCCCCGGGACCCCGTCCTGAGCCGGCATGAGGTCCACCAGGAACGGTCGGCCCGACAGCGTGAACACGGCCCGGCGCACCTCTCGGTCGGTGGCGTAGCCCACCACCCCACCGGCGCGCTCGCGGGTTCGCTCCCGGCGGGCCCGCTCGGCCTGGGACAGCTCCGTCTCGTCCTCCGCCGGGCCGTTCTCGCGCGGGTCGAACACGCAGCGCTCGGTCCCATCCTGCGTATCGAGCACCCACAGGCCCGTGATCGGGTCGTCGCCGGCCTTCGAGCGGAGGAAGACCACCCGGGATCCGTCCGGTGAGACCGTGAAGTCCCGAGGCGCACCGAGCGTGAACCCACGGGTCCGAGCGGCTTGGGCCGGGAACGCGTCGGGTTCGGGCATCGGCGACCCGGGAGCGGGCTCGCTCATCGGGGGCCTCACATCTCCCGGCGGCCCTCGAGGGCCTGGGAGAGCGTGACCTCGTCGGCGTACTCGAGGTCACCGCCCACGGGCAGACCGCTGGCCAGACGGGTGACCCGCACGCCCAGGGGCTTCACCAGCCCCGCCACGTACATCGCGGTGGCGTTGCCCTCCAGGTTGGGGTTGGTAGCAAGGATGACCTCGACCACACCGTCGCGCTGCACCCGCTCCAGCAGCTCCTGGATCCGCAGGTCGTCGGGCCCGATCCCATCCAGTGGCGAGATGGCCCCGCCCAGGATGTGGTAGCGGCCGCGGACCACCCCGGCCCGCTCGACGGTGGCGGCGTCCTTCGGCTCCTCCACCACGCAGAGCACCGTGGGATCGCGGCTCTGATCGCGGCAGATCCGGCAGAGCTCGGCCTCGGCCACGTTGCCGCATTCCCGGCAGAACACGATGCGCTCCTTGGCCGCCAGGATGGCCTCGGAGAGGCGCTTGGCCTCCTCCGAGGGCGCCTTCACCAGGTAGAAGGCCAGCCGCTGGGCGGACTTCGGACCGATCCCGGGCAGTCTGGACAGCTCGTCGATCAGGTCCTGGATCGGTCCCTCGTACATGGTGGCCTACTCGCCCTCGGCCGTCGCCTGGGCACCGAGCTCGGCCTTCAGGCGGGCCAGCGCCTCCTCCTCCGAGGGTGGCGGCTCCTCATCCTCCGGGTCCGAGGCGCCGGCCACGGCGTCCCGGACCACGCAGTGGATCCGGGGGGCGATGCCCAGCAGCGCCTGCAGCGCGGCCCGCAGCTCGCCCTCGCGCTCGGTGACCTTGGTGGCTCCGAGCCGCCGGTCCGGCGGGAAGACCAGCTCGAGGACCTCGCCGTCGTAGGCGGCCGGCGTGGCCACCTCCAGGAAGGACGTGACCACGAACTTGCGCTCCGACCGCAGGTGGGCGATCAAGGACCCCCAGGAGGAGCGGATCATCCCCACGTCCACCGCGGCGGTCCCAGCCCCCACGAGGGGCTGGGAAGGCCCCCCGGGTGCCGCCGCGCGCTCCTCGGCTGCCCGTGGCTCTTCGGTCGCTGTCGGCTCGGGGCGCTCGGGCGACTCGGCCGGTGGAGGCTGGGGCGTTCCCTCCGGTGACGGCTGGGGCGGTGCTGGGCGCTCTGCGTCCTCACGGAGGACCTGTGCCGTAGGCGGCTCCAGAGCCGCTCTCGGGGCCGGCTGCCCCTCGGCGGGCTGGGCGGTGGTGGTCGGCGTGATCTTGGCCAGCCGCTCCAGCCGCTCGATGCGGGCGGTGAGGGCCTGAGGCTGGGGATCGGTCTGGGGGATCGTGGCCCGGACCAACGCGAGCTCGAACGTGAGCCTGGGCGAGGTGGTCCAGCGCATGTCCGCCTGCGCGGCCAGCAGCAGCGCCAGCACGCGGGAGAGCTCGGCCGGGGAGAACTTGCTGGCCTGAGCCCGGAGCTTGCCGGCCTCGTCCTCCGTCACGTCCAGCAACTCCCCCTGCTCGGGCGCCGTCCGCGCCAGGAGCAGGTTGCGGAAGTGGGTGAGCGTCTCGTTGGTGACGTGACGCAGGTCGCGACCCTCCTGCACCATCGCGTCGATCAGCTGGAACACCGCCCGCGCATCCCCCACGGCCACGGCGTCGGCCAGCGCGTGTTGCACATCCGCGTCCCCCGCCCCTACCAGTGAGGCCACGATGTCCTCGCCGATCCCGCCGGCCCCCAGGACGGATGCCTGGTCCATGAGCGAGAGCGCGTCCCGGGCCGAGCCCTCGGACTGCCGGGCGATCGCGATGGCCGCCCCGGGCGCCAGCGCGAGCCCTTCGTCCGCCGCGATCCGCTGCAGCAGCCCCGCCACCACCTCCAGCGGGATCCGGCGGAAGTCGAACCGCTGGCAGCGCCCGATGATGGTGGGGGGCATCTTGTGTGGCTCGGTGGTGGCCAGGACGAAGCGCACCCCGGCCGGCGGCTCCTCGAAGACCTTCAGTAGGGCGTCGAACGCCTCCCGCGAGAGCCGCTGAGCCTCGTCGATGATGTAGACCTTCTCCCGACCCTGGACCGGCGCCGTGGGCGCTTTCTCCCGGAGCTCTCGCGCGTCGTCCACGCCACCGTGGGAGGCGGCGTCGATCTCGACCACGTCCAGGTGCGTGCCCTCCCGGATCCGCACGCACTGCTCGCAGGTCCCGCACGGCTCGGGCGTGGGCCCCTGCTCGCAGTTGACCATCTTGGCCAGGATCCGTGCGGTGGAGGTCTTGCCGGTCCCCCGCGGGCCCGTGAACAGGAAGGCGTGCGCCAGCCGGCCCTCGCGCACGGCCCCCATCAGGGCGCGGATCACATGCTCCTGGCCCAGGACCTCCTCAGGGCCCTGCGGCCGGTACTTGCGGTAGAGCGACTGGTACGGCTTGTCCTCGGCCACGTGCCTCCCCAGGCATCGGTCCTCCCCGCACGGGGGAAGACGAGCGGGCGCGTGAGCACCCAAGTCTAGTGGTGGCCGTGCACCCGCCGTTGACCGGGGATGGACCCGACCGCATCACCGGCCGGTGGCTCCGGTCAGGCGACCCCACGGCACCCGCCAGCGCCCGCTTACGGCTGCTTCCTTCCGGATCTGACCGGGTTCGCAGGTTGGCGTCGCGTGGGACCCGACCTTCATCGCTCCGTGCCGGGAGCGGGCTCGGACCCATCGGGCCGCCGGCGGGGATTCAGCCCCGCTGAAGCGGATCGCGGGTTACAGGGCACCGCTGGCTCCCCACCTAGCACGGCCACCAGGGGGAAGTATACGTGGGGGGGTGACCGACCTCAGGGGCCTCCGAGGTGCGGCGTAGCCTGCCCACGATCCGGTGGATCCCGCTGCCGCCGGAGCGGTGGTCGCTCCCGCCCCCGAGAACTCCCGGCCGCTCGGCGGGGTCGCGCTCGGGTACGCTCAGGTCGTGCTCCCGATCGGCGCGATCCTGGTGGACTTCGACGGCACGGCCTGCAGCGAGGACGTCTCCGAGCTGCTGCTGGAGCGGTTCGGGGACCCGTCCTGGCCCCTCTACGACGAGCTGGTGGACCGGGGGGAGATGGGCCTTCGGGAGGCGGCGGCTCACCAGGCGGCGATGCTCCGAGGCTCCCGGGAGGAGCTGCTGGCGTTCGCCCTGGCCAACGCTCCGCTCGACCCCACGTTCCCCGGATTCGTGGGGTGGGCATCGGATCGGGGGGTGGCCGTGACGCTGGTCTCGGACGGGTTCGCCTTCTACATCGGACCGATCCTGGAGGCGGCGGGGCTGGGCCACCTGCGCGTGATCACGAACGAGCTGGTCTTCGATGGAGGAACGCCCCGACTGCGGCATCCCAACGGTCACCCGGGATGCGTGGGGTGCGGGACCTGCAAGATGCTCCCCGCCGTGGAGGCGCGCCGGGCCGGGGCGGTGGTCTTCGTGGGCGAGGGCCAGTCCGACCGCTACGGCGCGATGTACTCGGACGTCGTGTTCGCCAAGGACCACCTGGTCCAGATCTGCCTGGACGACGGCGTGCCGTTCCTGTCCTGGCGGACGTTCGACGACGTCCGATCGGCTCTCGAGGAGCTGGACGCGCTGCCCGGAGCGGTGGCACCGGCAACATGCCCGGGCTGGCGGGCACGGTGAGCCTGCGGGACGTGGGGTTGCCGGACGGGATCTCCACCCGGCCGCTCGTCGGCGCGGACGTGCCGACCGCCTTCGGGCTGTTCCGCCGGGCCCAGCTCCACGACCTGGGCGAACTGGAGATCGACCTGGAGGACGTGGCCTCGATCTTCCGCAAGCCCTCGTTCGATGTCGGCTCGCACAGCGTGGGTCTCTGGCACGATGACGGGCTGGTCGGGCAGTGCCTGATGATCCGTCCCGGCAGGGCCGAGGCGACGGTCGACCCCTCGTGGCGGGGCCGGGGCCTCGGCGCGTGGCTGGTCGGGTGGAGCGAGGGCGCGGCCAGTCGGGCCGGAGCCGACCGGCTGGAGCAGGCGATCGAGGACGGCAACGCGGGGGCGCGGCACCTGCTCGTCCGGGCCGGGTACCGGACCTCGCACACCTCCTGGCTGCTCCGGATCGAGCTCGAGGAGGAACCGGGGGAGCCGGCGCCACCGCCGGGCATCGAGATCCGCGACTTCGTCCCGAGGCAGGACGATCGCATCGTCCACCGGCTGATCGACGAGGCGTTCTCCTCCTTCAGCCCGTCGGAGCCGTTCGAGGACTGGGCCGCCGACACGATCCACCGGACCGACTTCACCGCGGACCGGCTCGCCGTGGCGGTCGACGGCGACCAGATCGTGGGAGCGGCCGTGTCGATCCCGTACGCGGGCGAGGGATGGATCGAGCAGCTCGCGGTGAGGGCCTCGCACCGTCACCGAGGGATCGGCCGCGCCCTCCTGCGGCACGCGTTCCGAGCGACGTGGGAGCGGGGCGAGCGGATGGCCGGGCTGGCGACGAACTCCAAGACCGGCGCCCTGGGGCTGTACCAGGACGTGGGCATGCGCGTTCGCCGCTCGTACACCCATTGGGCCAAGACCCTCGCTGCCGCTCCGGCCGGGTCCGAGGCTTGCTAGCATCTCGCCCGTGCACAGCCCGCACGACGGCAGCACCCGTCCGGCGACCGCACGCCGGGATGGCGACGAGCGCCCGGATCCCCGCGATGCTTCCTCCTTCTCCCGCCGGCGCTTCCTGAAGACCTCGGCGCTGGCCGTCGCCGGGGCCGCCGTCTACGCCTGCACCGGCGGAGGCAGGAAACGCCCCGTGGTCACCCCCACCGCGACGGCAGCGGTCACCGGCACCGACACGCGATGGCCGATCAAGCGCGTCGTCTACGTGATGCCCGAGAACCGCAGCTTCGACAACATCTTCGCCCGGTACCCGGGCGCGACGGGGACCACCACGGGGGTGAAGTTCGGTGAGGAGGTGCCGCTCACTCCGTGCCCCGAGTGGCTCCCCGGGGACCTGCCGCACGACCGGGCCGCGTTCCTGAACAGCGTCGACGGCGGAGCGTACGACGGCTTCGCCACGGGGCAGTTCGGCGACCCGTGGGCCTACACGATCTTCGAAGAGGGCTCCGTGCCGGTCTACTGGCAGTACGCGCGGGACTACGTGCTCTGCGACAACCTCTTCGCGTCGGTGGGCGGGCCCTCGCACCCCAACCACCTGTTCTTCGTCGCGGGCCAGTCCGGAGGCGTGATCGACAACCC
>DASQQQ010000021.1:0-21139 GCA_035643355.1 Actinomycetota bacterium
ACGCCTTCGACGCGCGGGCGTTCAGGTCCGCGATGGCGCGCTGGGCGGTGGCCTGCGCGGTCGCCTTCTGCCGGCGCACGTCCGCGAGCTTGGACTGGATCGACGCCAGCCTGATCCGCTCTTGGTTGATCTGCTCATCGAGCTGGGACAGGTGCTGGTTCAGCGCATCGAGCTTCGCCTTGGCCGCCTCCACGTCCTGCTTCGACGGGGAGGCGAAGGAGGTGCCCGAGAGGGCGAGGGAGGTGGAGAGGACGAGCAGCGAGGCCAAGGTGGCCCCGACGATCCGCCTACCGTTCCCAGTCGCCCTCGTCATCCGAAGAGCCGGACCGCTCATCGCTGGCCGGCGCCCCAGGGTACCGGCGGGATCGGGGGTCGTCAAACACCCCATCGCCTTGTAAGGCAACGGGCGGGGCCCCGCATGGTGTCACGGAGGGTCCGCCGAACGGTGGTCGGGACGGCGGGATTTGAACCCGCGACCTCAGCGTCCCGAACGCTGCGCGCTACCAAACTGCGCCACGTCCCGAGGCCCGCCAGTCTACCGGCTCCCCGGACCGGTGGGCGGTAGATTGGGAACCGAGAGCGCGCTGGGAGCGTCACGTGATGCCGCGGTGGAGGAGGGTGAGAGCCACATGAACGGGTCGGCCGTGCGTGTCGAGTCCGACAGCATGGGCACCATCGAGGTGCCCGCCGATCGCTACTGGGGTGCCCAGACGCAGCGTTCGCTCCAACACTTCTCGATCGGCGAGGACCGGATGCCCCTGGAGGTGGTGCGCGCCTTCGGCATCCTGAAGAAGGCCTGCGCCCTCGTGAACCGAGATCTCGGCAAGCTCGCGGCCGACAAGGCCGATCTCATCGTGAGGGCCGCCGACGAGGTGATCGACGGCACGCTCAACGAGCACTTCCCGCTGTTCGTGTGGCAGACGGGCTCTGGCACCCAGTCGAACATGAACGCGAACGAGGTCATCTCCAACCGGGCCATCGAGCTCGCCGGTGGAGAGCTGGGATCGAAGACCCCGGTACATCCGAACGACGACGTGAACATGTCGCAATCGTCCAACGACACGTTCCCCACCGCGATGCACGTGGCGGCCGCCACAGCCGTGGTCCAGCGTCTCGTGCCGGCCGTGGCGCGGTTGAGGGATGCGCTGCAGCGCAAGAGCGAGGAGTTCGCAGACATCGTCAAGATCGGCCGGACCCACCTGCAGGACGCGGTTCCCCTGACGCTGGGGCAGGAGTTCTCCGGCTACGTCGCCCAGCTGGACGCGGACATCGCCCGGCTCGAGCAGGCGCTCCCGGCGGTGGAGGAGCTCGCGATCGGGGGCACGGCGGTGGGGACCGGCCTCAACGCCCCCGCCGGCTTCGGCGAGCGGGTCGCGGCGAAGATCTCCGAGATGACCGGCCTGCCGTTCACGGGCGCCCCGAACACCTTCGCGGCGCTGGCCGCCCATGACGCGATGGTCACGATCCACGGTGCCATCCGCACGCTCGCCGTCTCGCTGATGAAGATCGCGAACGACATCCGTTGGCTGGGCAGCGGACCTCGCAGCGGCCTGGGCGAGCTCGAGCTCCCGGAGAACGAGCCCGGTTCGTCGATCATGCCCGGTAAGGTCAACCCCACCCAGTCGGAAGCCATGACCATGGTGTGTTGTCAGGTCTTCGGCAACGATGTGGCGGTCACCGTGGCCGGGTCCCAGGGCAACTTCGAGCTGAACGTCTTCAAGCCGGTGATGATCCGAAACGTTCTGCATTCGGTCGCGATCGTCTCGGACGTCTGCCACACGTTCCGGGAGTTCTGCGTGGAGGGGATCCGCCCAAACCGACCCCGGATCGCCCGGCTGGTGAACGACTCGCTCATGCTGGTGACCGCCCTGTCCCCCAAGATCGGATACGACAAGGCGGCCGAGATCGCCAAGAAGGCCCACCAGGGAGGGACCAGCCTGAAGGAAGCGGCGCTGGCCCTCGGCTACCTCACCGAGCGGGAGTACGAC
The DNA here is from genome assembly GCA_035643355.1 of Actinomycetota bacterium. Classification (GTDB taxonomy): domain Bacteria; phylum Actinomycetota; class UBA4738; order UBA4738; family HRBIN12; genus DASQQQ01. The sequence continues at coordinate 1,989 of DASQQQ010000021.1, forward strand.
GAGACGGTCCGACCAGAGCGGATGGTCGGCCCCGACTAGGCCTAGGCCTGACCGCCGCTGCCGCTCGGCGCGGGTCGCAGTTCCAGCAGCGCCGCCTCGGGTCGGCAGAAGAACCGGAACGGCGCGTACTTGCTGGTGCCGAGCCCCGGAGAGATGTGGACCCAGGTGTTCCCGGCCCGGATCAACCCCGAGACGATGCGTCGCGGCATGTGCGAGTTCGTCACCAGCGCCCCCACCAGCGGCAGTCGGACCTGGCCGCCGTGAGTGTGACCGAACACCGCCAGGTCCCACCCCAGGGCCGAGAGTTCGGGCAGGGGGTCGGGTGAGTGGACCACCGCGAGCCCGAACCGGTCCGGGCAGGCTCGCGGCGCGGCGCGCAGGTCCTGACGCCCGATGTGCGGATCGTCCAGGCCGAGCACCTCCACCTCCAGCCCGTCCAGCGTCGCCTCGATCCGCCGGTTCCTCAGGTGGATCCAGCCGTCGGCCTCCAGCAGACGGACCAGGTCGTCGGCCCGCCCCCGCCGCGCCCGCCGCCGGGGCCGGTGCTTGAGGAAGTACCGCAGGTAGTTCAGGGGTCGGGGGGCGTAGTAGTCGTTGGAGCCCAGGACGACGTACGAGGCGATCCGTCCGCGGACCGGCCGCAAGGCCTCGACCACCGCCTCCACGGCCTCAGGCTCACCCACCAGGTCCCCCGTGATTGCCGTGACGTCGGCACCGGGCAGGCGGGACAGGAACCGGCGCATGGCGGCCGCCCTCCGGGTGAGATGCAGATCCGAGAGGTGGAGCACCGTGAGTCCGGCCGAACCACCCCTCGGTAGGATGTCCAGTCGGTAGCGACGGAGCCGGAACCATCGGCGCTCGATGAAGATGCCGTACAGGACGCACAGGATGCCGGCGAACACGATCGCGAGGAGCACCCGGATGAGCACGGCACGGAGTGTACGGTGAGCGATCCCTCGCTCAAGGACCGGATCCGGCAGGACATGACGGCCGCCATGAAGGCCGGCGATCGTCTCCGGCTGGGGGCGCTCCGGATGCTGTCCACGGCGATCACGAACCGCGAGAAGGAGGTGCTCCACGAGCTCTCGGACGACGAGGTGCGGCAGGTCGCCGCGCGGGAGGTGAAGCGCCGCAACGAGTCGATCGAGGCCTTCCAGAAGGGTGGCCGTGCGGACCTGGTCGAGAAGGAGAGTGCCGAACGCGAGATGCTCGCCCCCTACGCTCCCGAGCAGCTCTCGGAGCAGGAGCTGGACGCTCTGATCGACGAGGTCGTCGAGGCGACCGGGGCGAGCGGCCCGAGGGATCTTGGCAAGGTCATGGGTCAGGTGATGGGAAGGGCCAAGGGTCGGGTCGACGGCTCTCGCGTGCAGGCCAAGGTGCGCGGGCGGCTGGGCGCTTAGGGGTCCCCGTCCCGGCCGGTCGGCGCCGGACGTGCTCACCCGCTGGGTGCGGGCGTGGGGGGTGGGGTCGGTCCCGGGGAGGCCTTCGACCTGCCAACCTCCAGAACCACGGTGGAGCCCGTTGCAGCTTGCTTGCCACCGACCGGCGTCTGTGCCAGGACGAGCCCGTCCTGCTTCGGATCCTCGACGTCGACGAACCGGATCTGCACCACCAGCCCCGTCTCCTCCACGGCCTTGACCGCCTGATCCCGATCCATGCCCACCACCCGCGGGACCTCGATCAGGTCCCCCTTGCCGTTGCTGACCTGGAGCTTCACCCCGCCCCCCAAGGCCAGGCTGGCGCCGGCCCGGGGGGTCTGCGCGATCACGGTGTTCAGGGGGAGCGACGAATCGATCTTCTCGATGATGGGGGTGAAGTTGGCGTCGGCGAGCTTCTTCTGTGCCTCGAGCGAGCGCAGGCCAACGACCCGGGGGACCTTGCCGTACTGGGGCGGTGGTGGCCCGGGGAAGGATGCCACCGGCATCCCGGCCAAGGCCTTGACCATGAAGTCGTGCCAGATCGGCGCCGCCAGCGTGCCGCCGAAGACGGAGTGCCCGTAGTAGCCGGACATGGGGACGTTGCCCTGTGGGAACCCTACCCACACGGCCGTGGCCACCTGGGGCGTGAACCCCGCGAAGTACACGTTCGTGTAGTCTTGCCCGGTGCCGGTCTTGCCCGCCACCGGGCGGCCGATCTGCGCGGCCGTCCCGGTGCCGCAGCAGACCACACGCTGCATCATCGCTGTCACCAAGTGGGCGATGTCCGGGTCGATCGCCTGCTTGCACTGCCGGTGGTGCTGGTAGAGCTTCTTCCCCTCTGGCAGCAGGACCTTGGAGATCGCGTAGGGCTGGCAGTGGACGCCGCCGTTGGCCAGGGTCGAGTACGCGGAAGCCATATCCAGTGTGGAGACCTCCTCGGTCCCGAGCGTGATGGAGGGGACGGCCTGGAGCGGCGTGGTGATGCCCATCTGGTGAGCGGCGGAGACGATGTTCTCCGGTCCCACGTCGAGCGCGAGCTGCGCGAAGACGACGTTGATCGAATCTTCGGTGGCTCGCCACAGGTCGATGTAGCCCTCGTTCCCCGGACCCTCAGCGTTCGAGACGCAGTGGTCGGCACTCCGCCAGGAGGGTGAGCAGTACGGTGACTTGGAGGGGTAGACCTTGCCGGCCGGGAAGCCGTGTTCGAACGCCGCCACCAGCGTGAACGGTTTGAACGCCGAGCCCACCTGCCGCATCCCGTGCCAGGCCAGATCCAGCTGGTCCCGTCGGTAGTCCTTCCCGGACAGCATGGCGCGAATCGCACCGGTCCTCGCGTCCACCGAGACCAGCGAGGTGTCGGGTCCTCGGTCCATGTCGATGTTCGGGCTGCGGTCCACGGCCTCCTGCGCGTACCGCTGCCAGTCCGGATCCAGGGTCGTGTAGATCCGCAGCCCACCCTGGAACAACGTATGACGGCGCTGCTCGTACGTCTTGCCGAACGCGTCGAACCGTCCGTCCGCGTCCTCCAGGATCGACTGCACGATGTAGTGGACGAAGAACGGTTGGACCTTCTGGCCGGTCGTCCCGGCGGTCTTCGCGAGGCGGATCGTCGAGGCGATCGCTGCGTCCACCCTGGCCTGCGGGACCCATCCCAGAGCCCCCAGGCGCGTGAGGACCTCGTTGCGTCGCCGGAGCGCCGCCTGTGGGTGCTTGACCGGATCGTAGTCGCCAGGCGCCTGGATCAATCCGGCCAGCAGGGCCGCCTGGGGCAGGTTCAAGGCCGAGGCCGGCTTGCCGAAGTAGGTCTCCGCGGCCGTCCCGATCCCCCAGGCGCCGTTGCCGAAGTAGACCTCGTTCAGGTACAGGGCGAGGATCTGATCCTTCGAGTACTTCTGCTCCAGCCGGATCGCCAGCGCGGCCTCCTGGAACTTCCGGGCGAAGGTCTGCTCCGTGTCCTGGATCACGGCGTTCTTGACCAGCTGCTGGGTGATCGTGGATCCTCCCTGGGTGATCCTTCCCGCGATCAGGTTCGCCAAGAGCGCGCGGAAGACCGAGGGCACGTTCAGCGCCCCGTGCTGGTAGAACCCGTCGTCCTCGATGGCCAGCACCGCTTTCCGCGCGATCGGGGCGACCTGCTTGAGGCGCACGATCTCCCGGTTCTCGTCCAGGTACAAGGTCGCAAGCACAGAGCCATCCGCGGCGTAGATCGTGGAGCGTTCCGGGAAGTGAGGGACCCTGGTGAACGAGGCCCCGGCCTGGTCCAGGCGGGCGTTCAGGGCATCGGCACCCATGCTGACCACACCGGCGATGGGGGAGAGGGTCACGGCCACGAGCGCTGACGCCAGGCCGATCACGAGGAACAGGAGGATCGGGTACAGGGGGTCCTTCGGCAGGCGTACCGTCCGCCGTGCCGGGGCCTCGACCCGGCGGGAGCGTGCGCGCGACGAAGCTTGCATGTGGAGGTCGGCCCAAGGATACTCCCGTCCCTCCCGGTACCATGGGAGCCGCTCATGCGCCGCCTCACCGCCCTGTTCCCGCTCCTCCTACTCGCCCTCGCCCTGGCCATCCCGGCCGCGCAGGCGCAGTCCGAGGAACGAGCTCCGGTCATCGTGGCCAAGATCGACGGCTCGATCGATCGCACCCTGGCCGGGTTCCTGACGGACACGCTGGACCAGGCGCAGCGGACCGGTGCCACGGTCGTCCTCGAGCTGGACAGCGCGGGGACGCTGGACCGGGATGGCATCGATCTGGCGCGACGGATCTTCCGCTCACGGGTGCCGGTGATCGTCTGGGTGGGCCCCACGCCGGCCAAGGCACAGGGGGCCGCGCTGCTGTTCCTGTACGCCGCGGCGCTGCCGGCCGTGGCTCCGGGGGCCGGCATCGGGCCTCTGGAGCCGCTCGACCTGGTCGATGCCCGGCAGGCGACCATGCCCGATCCGGCCGAGGTGCGCCGGAGGGCGGCTGCGTGGGCCGCGGCCCGTGGCCGGGGGAACGTCTCGTTCCCGGCCACGCCGATCCCGGCACAGCGGGCGATCGATGAGAGGGTCGCGGCGGTCGCCGCACCCTCGGTGACCGATCTGCTCGACCGGATCGACGGCACCACCGTGACCACGGAGGCGGGCGAGGTCACCCTGCACACCAAGATCGCCACGGAGGCCGGCCAGGCGACCGTGGACGTCCGATTCACGGATCCGGGGCCCGTGGACCGCGTCCTCCACGCCATGGCCTCGCCGGCGGCGATCTATGTGCTCCTGGTGTTCGGGTTCGCCGCGCTGGCCTTCGAGCTCACGCAGCCCGGGTTCGGCTTCGCCGGGTTCAGTGGTCTGGCCATGATGGCCCTGGCCGCCTACGGGCTCACCGCGGTTCCCGTCTCCTGGCTGGGCCTCGGCTTGATCGTTGCGGGGGTGGTGCTGCTGGAAGCAGATGTCCTCCTCCGCAAGCTGGGACCCCTCAGCGGGCTGGGGGTAACGGCGTTCGCCGGTGGATCGCTGCTCGCTTTCCGGGCGGTGGCCCCGGCCATCCGGCTCTCCCCCTGGCTGATCGGTTCGCTCTCGGCGGCCAGCCTCCTGTACTACGGGTTCGCGCTGACCGTCGCCCTGCAGTCGCGGGATCGGATCACGTCCTCCCAGAAGGGCCTGGTGGGGCTGGTCGGCGAGGCGCGGGGGGACCTGGAGCCGGAGGGTCCGGTCTTCGTCAAGGGGACCCTATGGCGGGGTCGCAGCGCCGATGGGCCCATCCCCTCTGGGGCCCGGGTGCGGGTCCGGGGTGTCGACGGCCTGATCCTGCGGGTCGAGGCGGACCCCGATCCGGCAGGGTCGCCACCGGAGGGCTGGCCCGAGGATCCCGGAAGCGCCCTGCCGTAGACCTCGAAGATGTGCGTTTTCCGCGACATCTCGCCTGGATACCCGCTTGTCGGAGATCCCCAGGGCGGCGCTGTACGAAGGACATGGATGAGGGATCACGAAGGAGGAAGCGGCGACGGCCGCCCGCGAGATGTCGGTGCGATGGACCTGGGCGTGGCAGCTCGAGGCTGCCTGCCGAGGCGAGGACGCCTCGCTCTTCTTCGCGCCGAACTACTTCGAGAAGCGTGAGGACAAGCTCGCTCGAGAGGCGAAGGCGAAGCGTTCCTGCGCCCGGTGCCGGGTCCGGGACGAGTGCCTCGAGTACGCCCTCAGGACCCGCGAGCCACACGGCATCTGGGGTGGGTTGAACGAGTTCGAGCGGCGTCAGGTCCTTCGAGAGCGCGCCCTTCGAGCCGGCTGAGGATCGCGAAGCACTTCCCTGGGGGCGGCGTCATCGTGCGCCGCCCCGTTCGCGTCTGACACCATGGTTCCGCATCCAAGAGCGGGAGGAGGGGTCCCGTGGTCGAGAACATCGAGGACCGTCTGGCATCGCTGAAGATCGAGCTGCCACCGGCTCCACCCCCCGTGGCCTCGTACGTGCCGGTCCGCATCGTCGGGGACCTGGCCCACCTGTCGGGGCAGATCGCCATGGTCGACGGGGAGCCGATCCACCGAGGGCGGGTGGGTGGGGATGTGTCCTTGGAGCAGGGCCAGGAGGCCGCCCGCCGATGCGTGCTCCAGGCGCTCGCGGCGCTCCGGGATGTGGCAGGGTCGCTGGACCGGGTGGAGGCGATCGTCCAGCTGAGCGTGTTCGTGGCCTCCGAGGACGGGTTCAACGATCAACCCAAGGTGGCCAACGGAGCCAGCGATCTACTGGTCGAGATCTTCGGAGACGCCGGGCGACATGCTCGCGTGGCGGTGGGCGTGGGCGAGCTTCCGCTCGGGGCACCGGTGGAGGTCGGCATGGTCGTCCACCTCATGCCGCGATGACCTCCGCGCCGGCGGAGGCGCTCAGGCCTCCGGCCGGGGGAACCGGAGGTCACCCCGACGGATCGTCACCCCGCGTTGGTCGAAGCGCTCGAGCAGCGGTACCGCGAACTTGCGGGAGGTCCCCAGCCGTGCTCGGAACGTGCTCACGGTGAGGCCGTCCGTCGCCTGCCGGACCACCTCCTCGGCCCGCTCGATGAAGGCCGGTGTCATGATCAGCTGGGCGCCGATGCGGACCAGCGCGTGGGCCCGAGCCGCGGCCTCGATCACCTCTCGGGAGAACCCCACCGCGGTGAGCTCGGAGATGGTCGGGGGCGTCGGCTCCCCCGCAGCCACCGCGTCGACCAGCCTCCTGACCTCGTCCTCGTGCCCGGAGAGGCTGACCCTGTGCGCGGCCAGGCGCACCATCCTGCCCTCGCGCACCACCACGCCCCGAACATCCAGATCGTCGAGCAGGGCCTCCACCAGCGCTGAGGCCGGTGCCCGGCCGGCTCCGCGCAGGGCGGCGGCGACGGACGATCGGACCCCGACGAGGTCCTGGCCTTGCTGCAGCGGGTTGGCGTCGTGGAAGGCGCGGAGACCCTCGTGCACGGCCCGCTCCACGGCAGAGGCGAGGGAACCGGCGACCCACCATCCACCGATCAGCCGGGCGTCAGGCATGGCCTCGGGAACAGGTCCGGCCAGGGCCGCCAGGTCCGCGACCGGCACCGCCCCGCGCTCCTGCACGACCAGCCCGGGTAGCTCCCCGCGGGAGGCGCCCTCGCGAGCCGAGAGGCGGTCCTGAGGCGAGGGCCCGGGCCGCCCGGGAGGGTCCACGTCCAGGACGACCCCGCCCGCCACGGTCTCCCTGCGGCCCGACTCGCGAAGCACGAACCGGTCGTGGACGTCGAGCACCAGCGGTGCCGACAGCCGGATCCGCGCGAACGCTCCCGGCGAGCCGGCGTCGAGCTCCCCCGATCCGTACAGGCGGATGCGGGCGTCGCGCTCCGCCGAGCCCGCGTAGATCTTGTAGGCGCCGCGGTTCGTGATCGGGTGGACCAGGCCGCGCACCGGTCGGAGCCGGGCCTCGATCGAGGTGGTGGAACGCCACTGCCCCGGCAGGCCCAGGACGTCGCCGCGCTCGACCCGGTCGCGCTCGGCCCCGGCCAGGTTGGCGGCCACCCGGGAGATCGGCCGGGCACGGTCGATCGAACGCTTGTGGGTCTGCAGGCTCCGGATCCGAGCCCGGATGCCGACGGGGTACAGCTCGACCTCCTGGCCCACCTCGAGCGCGCCCCCGGTCAGGGTGCCCGTCACCACCGTCCCGGCGCCCTTGATCGTGAACACCCGGTCCACGAACTCGCGTGCCCGACCCCGGTCCTCGGCGGGGGGTGCGGCGCCGACCATCGCGTCGAGCGCCGAGATCAGGTCGTCCACCCCGTCGCCGGTCACCGACGAACAGGGCACGACGGGGGCACCCTCCAGCACGGTCCCCTCCAGCCGTTCGCGGATCTCTCGCTCGCGCACCGCCAACTCGTCGTCGTCCACCAGGTCGCGCTTGGTGAGGGCCACCACGCCCCCCTGGGCGCCCAGCACGTCGACGATCGCCAGGTGCTCCTCGGACTGCGGCTTCCAGCCCTCGTCCGCCGCCACCACGAAGAGCACCAGCCGTACCGATCCGACCCCGGCCAGCATGTTGCGGACGAAGCGCTCGTGCCCCGGGACGTCCACGAACCCGATCTCTCGTCCGGAGGGGAGCGTGAACCAGGCGAAGCCGAGGTCGATCGTGAGGCCTCGGCGCTTCTCCTCCTCCCAGCGGTCCGGGTCGATGCCGGTCAGCCGAACGATCAGGCTCGATTTGCCGTGGTCGACGTGTCCCGCGGTCGCCACCACGTGCAGCGGCGACCCAGGGCTCGCCCCGCCCTGGTCGAGGCCCGCCCCCCTCTCCGGGTGGGCCGCGGGCTCCCCGTCACGCGTCATCTGGGAGCTCGTCACCCTCCAGTGCGTACCCGACGGCGCGGGCCAGGTCGGCCGTTCGCTCTTCGGCGACGGTCCGCAGATCGAACAGCACCCCGTCCTCCGCCGTCCGGCAGAAGACGGGGGGCCGGCCGGTGCGCAGCCGAGCGGCGAACGCCGGAGGGTGGGGGACCTTCAGGTGGACACCCCACGAGCGAACCGTGAAGCCGGGCATCGAGCCACCCCCCACGGCCGACCCACACTCCACCACGTGGGCGCCCTCCAGATCGCCGTCCAGCGCCAGCGACAGGCGTTCGGCGCGAGCCTTCACCGTGCTCGCCGCCTCTTGCAGCATCCGCCAGATGGGAAGGTGATCCCGCTCGCCCCGGGCGTAGGCGGCCAGGACGGCCTCGAGGGCCGCCGTTTGCATCTTGTCCACCCGCAACGGCCGGGCGATCGGATGTCGGCGCATCCGCGTCACCAGCTCCTCGGTCCCGAGGACGATCCCGGCCTGCGGTCCACCCATCAGCTTGTCGCCGGAGAAGATCACCAGGTCGGCACCGTCGCGGAGCGCTTCGTGGGCGGACGGCTCGTCGTCGGGCACGCCGGGGTACCGGTGGAGCAGGCCTGAGCCCAGGTCGAAGAGGAAGGGCAGAGCTCGCTGGTGGGCCAGCGAGGCCAGGCTGGCGGTGGCCGGCGCCGCCGTGAATCCCACCACCCGGTAGTTGCTGGGGTGGACCTTCAGCACCGCGGCGGTCCGGTCGCCCAGGGCGGCCCGGTAGTCGCTCAGGCGGGTGCGGTTCGTCGTGCCGACCTCGACCAGCTTGGCTCCGGAGGCCGCCATGATGTCCGGGATCCGGAACTCGCCACCGATCTCGATCAGCTCGCCCCTCGAGACCAGGACCTCCTTGCGCCGGGCCAGCGCGGACAGCGCCAGGAGCAGGGCGGCCGCGCCGTTGTTCACCACCAGCGCCGCCTCGGCACCGGTGAGCGCGGTGAGCAGGGTCTCGGCGCGGGCGGAGCGCGTCCCGCGCTTGCCGGAGGCGCGGTCCACCTCCAGGTCGCTGTAGCCCCCTGCCGTCCGCCGCACCGCCTCCACCGCCTGCTCCGGGAGCGGGGCCCGACCCAATCCGGTGTGCAGGACCACGCCGGTGGCGTTGATCACCTCGGTCAGCCCGGCGGCCGTGTAGGAGACGCGCTCCAGCGCTCGGGCCAAGATGACGTCGGTGTCGGGGGGAGGGCTCCCGCCCTCGGCGCGCTCTCGGACCTCGTCGATGGTCTGGGCGACGGCCCGCTTGACCAGGGCGCGTCCGAAGGTCGCCGATGCGCGGTTGCCGGGCTCCGAGCGCAGGAGGGCATCCACCGACGGGATGCTGCGTCGAAGCCCCGGCGTGGCGCCCATCGCCCGCGAGCCTACTCGCTCGACGGTCCGGTGTGCGCCGTGGGCGGCGTGCCCGTCTCATGGGAGGATAGGAGACCGTGGATACGAGGGAACGAGCCGAGGAACGGGTCGCGTTCTCCACCGCCGCCGAGCACTGGATGGTGCGCGGCGGCGGGATCGATGTCGAGGTGGTCTCCCCGAACGGCCTGCGCACCGAGGAGATGATCCTCAACATCGGCCCGCAGCACCCTTCCACGCACGGGGTGCTCCGGGTGGTCCTCGAGCTCGACGGCGAGGTGATCACCCGGGCCGAGCCGGTGATCGGCTACATGCACCGGGCGGCCGAGAAGCTATCCGAGCACCGCGACGCACGCCAGGTCCTCGTGCTGATGAACCGTCACGACTGGCTCTCCGCGTTCAACAACGAGCTCGGGTGGGTCCTGGCCGTCGAGCGGCTGGCCGGCATTGACGTCCCGGAGCGGGCCCGGTGGATCCGCACGATGATGGCCGAGTGGAACCGCATCCTGAACCACCTGATGTTCACGGGCTCCTTCCCGCTCGAGCTCGGGGCCATGACGCCGATGTTCTACGCGTTCCGCGAGCGCGAGATGATCCAGCACCTCATGGAGTCTGCCACGGGTGCTCGGATGCACCACTCGTACGCTCGGGTGGGCGGGCTGAAGGACGATCTGCCTCGCGGGTTCCTGAAGCAGTCGGCCGAGGTCCTGAAGTGGGTGCGCAAGAAGCTCAGGGACTTCGACCAGCTGATCATGGGGAACGAGATCATCTTCGCTCGCACCAAGGGCGTGGGGGTCATCCCGCCGGAGATGGCGCTGGCGTACGGGTGCTCCGGACCCGTGCTGCAGGGCTCGGGGATCGGCATGGACCCCCGCAAGGACGAGCCATACGAGAAGTACGGCGAGGTGGAGTTCGACGTGCCGGTGGGCGAGCACGGCGACGCCTACGACCGTCTGTGGGTCTTGGTCCAACGGATGTGGGAGTCCTGCCGGATCATCGAGCAGTGCATGGACCGGCTCCCACCCGGTCCGTACATAGCTCCCAAGCTCCCCAAGAAGCTGAACCTGGACGGTGAGATCTACGTCCGTACGGAGAACCCGCTCGGCCTGATGGGCTACTACCTGGTCGGCGACGGCAAGAAGTACCCCTACAGGCTGAAGATGCGGACGGCCTCGTTCTCCAACGTGTCGGTGCTCGCGGCCATGCTGCCGGGGACGCTGGTGCCCGATCTCATCGCGGTGCTGGGCTCGATCTTCTTCGTGGTGGGCGACGTCGATCGCTGATCCGGCCGCGATCCCCCTCGGGAAGCACGGTCTTGCTCAACGCTGGCGGCCGCGTCGAAGCTCTGACCGCAGGTGACCAGGTGGCCCCGAGATCGGTGCCTCGGACACCATGACATGGGGCTTCCATCTGCCCAGCCGGGGGCGGACATGTGGACGAGCCGTCCGATGGCGCCCCCGTCGCATGACGCTCCGATCCGTTCGGTCGCGAGCGGGTTCGATCGACGGATGATGAGGTTGAACGGTGGGTCAATCGGCCGAAGGGCGGGACCGCCGTTCCGAGCCGGCGCCGAGCCAGGACGGGGCGGGCAGGCCAGGGTTCGACAGCAGGAGCCAGCGCAAACGCCCCAGCCCAGATGGGTCCACCAACAGGCTCGCTCGGCTCCGGCCCTGCCAGATCGCCACCGAGCGCCCGCCCGATCCCTCTCGGATCGACGCGACCTGCCGCTGCAGCTGGCCCTCGTTCCAGGCTCCTAACCCGAGCGCCATCAGCGCGTCCGTCTGGGAGACCTCCCCGAGGAGGATGAGGCCCCGATCGGCGGCGCGCTCCGTCAGCGCGCCGAAGTCCACGCCGGCGGTGATGTCGGCGCTTCCCGGATCGGCGAGGACGTCCTCCACCACAGCGTGGGCGCGATAGCCGTGGACCTCGCCGATCGGGTGGGACGACGCGCCGTAGTCGATCAGCAGCGCGTATCCCGTGACCAGGGCATCTGCCAGCTCGTCCATGAACATCAGGGCGTCCTGGGGCACGGCTGCTTCCTCGCCCGGCGCGAGGGCCGGCAGGTGAGGGGCCAGCTCATCGTCGCCTGGACCCGTGACCTCCAGGAACCGCTCGTCCGTGGCGTCCACCAGCACCTCGACCGGACCCCGCTCCGTCCCACGGACCCGGCGGAACGGCAGGTTGTCCAGGAGCTCGTTCGCGAACACCAGCCCGGGATCGAGGGGTGGGAGCTCGTCGAGCCGCTCGGCGACGTGGATCCCCAGCGCCCCCAGGGCTCGACGCGCACCCGAGCTCCGCTCCACCGCCCAGAGCTCGATCGCAGGACCGACGTCGGTGGAGAGTCGGAGGAGGTCGCGGCACAGGGTGCCGTCCCCCGCTCCGACCTCGACCACGCGCAGGGGGTCGGGACGACCGAGCCCCTCCCACAGCTCCCGCAGGCCGCGGAGCAGCAGCTCGGCGAAGACCGGGTGCACGTGGGGTGCGGTGACGAAGTGCCCTTCGGCACCCACCGGAGGACGCTCGTAGAACCCGCCGCGCCCGTAGAGCGCGATATCCATGTACTCCGCGAACGTGATCGGTCCGTGAGCGGCGATCGCCTCTCGGACCCGGGACGCCACTTCCTCGCTCACCGCCCCAGGGTAGATGCTCGGCGATCGGCCCTTGGTCCCCGGGCCCCCGCCCTCGCCCTCGCCGGATCCGAGCCGGCGCCCGGCCGCGCCGGGCTGGGAGAATGCTTCGCATGGAGGGTGCGATCCGCAAGGCGGCATCCCTGATCGCGGTTCGGCGGGCCGGCGAAGGGCCCGAGGTGCTCGTGGTCGAGAGGGGGGCGCAGAGCCGATTCCTCCCCGGCTACGTGGCCTTCCCGGGAGGGGCTACCGACGTCGGCGATGCCGACCTGGCCACGCGGTGGTTCGGCTCGTCGGTGGAGGCACCGAGGGCATGCGCCGTCCGCGAGCTGGCGGAGGAGGTCGGTCTGGTCCTCACGGCCCAGGGCCTTCGAGCGGGGACGAGGGGCACCCTCGATGACCCGGCTGCGTCCCCCCCGACGGTGGATCAGCTCCCCCGGATCGCCCACTGGGTGGCGCCGGAGGACGTGCCCGTCCGCTTCGACGCCGACTACTTCGCCGTGGCGGCGGAAGCGGGGATCGAACCGGAGCCGGATGGCGGGGAGGTCGCCCGGGCATGGTGGGCATCCCCGGGTCGGTTGCTCGCCGAATGGGCGGAGGGCACGCGCCGCCTCTACTGGCCGACGTACTTCACGCTCCAGCACCTGGCGGCGTGCGCTCGGATGGAGGACCTCCTGGCTCTGCGGATCCCCACCCGAGAGGCTGATGACCACGAGGTCGCCCGGCTGCCGCGCTCCATCTTCTGGCAGGACGAGGGCTGAGCGGTGCGCGTCGTCCGGGTCCTGGCGCCGAACCCCGGCCTGCGCGAGCTGGATGGGACGAACACCTGGGTGGTGGGTCGGTGGCCGGCCGCCGTGATCGATCCGGGACCGGACGACGCGGGCCACCTGACCGAGGTGGTGCGGGCAGCGGGTCGTGTCTCGCTCGTCCTCCTGACGCACGACCATCCCGATCACGCCCCCGGGGCGGCGCCGCTGGCGGCCATCACCGGGGCGCCCGTGCTCTCGGCGCGGGGCGAAGAAGGCGGGCATCTGCGCGACGGTGAACGGCTGACGATGCCCGGGGTCCGGCTCCAGGTCGTGGCCGCCCCGGGACACTCGCCGGACCATGTGGTGTTCTTCGGTCCCGAGGACGGAGCTCTGTTCACCGGGGATGCCGTGCTGGGGCGTGGCACGTCGCTCATCGACCCGCCCGAGGGCGATCTGGTTGCCTACCTGCGATCGCTGCACCGGATGCGGGACCTCCATCCGCGCACGATCCATCCGGGTCACGGGCCGGTCGTCCTGGACGCGGTCGGCAAGCTCGACCAGTACCTGCACCACCGGGCGGAGCGGGAGGAGCAGGTCGTGGCGGCCCTCCGGGCCGGGATGAGGACCCCGGAGGAGATCGTCCCGACGATCTACGGGGATCATCCGCAGGAGCTCCACGAGTTGGCCGCGAGGAGCGTGCTGGCGCATCTGCTCAAGCTGGAGACCGAGGGTCGAGCAGCCAAGCGGCTTCGCGACGGCATCCCGCGTTGGCGGCTGCAGGAGCCGCGGACCTGCGAACGATGCGGGCGCCCGGTCCAGGGTCGGGGGCGGCTGTGCCCCTCGTGCAGCATGGCCGTCCTGCAGGAAGAGGCCTAAGGGGCGCTTTCCCTCTCCCACCCCGAGACATGCTTGCCCTCGCCTGTGTACGGCTCGCGCTTCCATCCGCCCCATCGCTCGCGGAGCCGCAGACCGGCCAGCCGAGCGGTCGAGCTCGGAAGGCCAGGCGTACCGGCGACCGGGATGCCCGCTCCGCCGGGCTTGCCCCTCATCCGCTCGACCATCTGCTCGGACGCGTCGATCCTTTGGACCGCCACCACGGCCGCCGCCGGGGGCGCGACCCGACCGGTGCCGATGCCGAGCTCGAGCGCAGGACCCGAGGCGGCGAGCCCTTCGAGGAAGGTCACGGTGTCCTCGACGGGCCCCGAGGAGGGCACGGCTCCGTACCGCGGGTCGTAGAAGTCGGCGATCCGATCGCCGTACGTAGATGCCTCGTATCCGTCCATGCGCGAGCCTGGACGGGGGGGCCCTCGTCCTGTCAAGACGTCCTCAGGCCACGTCCTGGTCCGCCAGGCGGGTGAGGGCCGGGAGATCCGCGATCACGAACCGCCGATCCTGGGTGCGGACCAGGCCCTGTCTGGACAGGGTGACCAGGCTGCGGTTCACGGCCTCCCGAGAGGCACCCACCATGCGCCCGAGGTGTTCCTGCGTGAGGGGCACGGTGAGCTGGACCCCGGGCCGAACGGCGTGCCGTGCCGACGCGCCAGTTCGCACAGGCTGCGGCACAGGCGAGCCGAGAGGTCCCGCCCCAGCGCGTCCTCCAGCGCCGTCGCGGTGGGGTGCAGGCGGAACGTCAGCAGCCGGAGGACCTCCACCGCGGTCGCCGGGTTGCGCGCCAGGACCTCGTGGGCCCCTCGACGGGTAGGGCGCTCACGGTCGCAGCTCCCACCGCTCGCGCCTCCACCGGCGAGGCATCGCTCCCCGCCAGGGCCGCCTCACCGAACAGATCGCCGGCACCGAGCAGCCCCACGACCACCGCTCGCCCCGACGGCAGGACCGAGGTCAGGGCAACGGCACCTTCTCGCACGAGGTCGAGCCACGCCGAGCGCTCGCCCTGGCGAACGAGGACCTCGCCATGATCGAACCGGCGGGAGGGGGAGTCCGGGACCTGGAGCCGACGGACCTCCACGGGTCTGGAGCCTATCGTCCGCCACCGACATCCGTTCCGGCGCATCGGCGAGGGGAGGCCGACCTTCGACAGGGTGGGTCGCACGAGGTAGGCTCCGGGTCGACCGCCCGAGGCCGAGGAGGGTGCGGTGGGCAAGCGGGAGCAGCAGGCGCTGGCGCAGGTTCCGTTGTTCTCACCGCTGTCGGCCCGCTACCGGCGCAGGCTCGCGGACCACCTGGAGGAGGTCCGGTACATGCAGGGGGCGCCCATCGTGAAGGAAGGCGAGTCGGGCGACACCTTCTTCGTGATCCTGGAGGGACAGGCCAAGGTCCAGAACCCGAAGGGGCGGGTGGTGAACCGTCTGGTGCCGGGCGATTTCTTCGGTGAGATCTCGCTGCTGGATGGGGGAGCGCGGACGGCGAGCGTGGTGACCGAGACCCCCATGACGCTGTTGGCCCTGAAGCGGGGCGCGTTCATCAAGCTCCTGGAGGCCGAGCCGGCCGTGGCGGTGAAGCTGCTCGAGTACGCGGCCTCCCTGCTGCGCCGGATGCAGCGGTCCCTCTCCGCCTGAGCCCGGTACGCTGGGCGCAGCATGCGCGTTGAACTGGTCCGCCCGGATGATGCCGAGACGGTCGTGGGCGTGATCCGGTGGGATGGGCGGCGAGGGCACCTGGAGCCCATGGCCGACGGGGTCCAGGGCCTCGAGGACATCCTGCGTCCCACCCCGGTGGTGCTGGATGACCCCTCCTTCCGCAGGGCCGGCACGCACGGCCCCACGGTGCTCCAGCCGGGCGATTACGACTGGTTCCGGGCAGCGGTGATCACGCGGGCCGAGGCCCTCGGGCTCGAGGCACGGTTCGTGCCAGACGGCATCGGATACGGGTGGGACCCGGCCGCAACCTACCGGACCTTCGAGCACCAGGTCGAGCGGATCACCACGCCGTCCCGCGAGGAGTGACCTCCCTACGGAGCAGGGGAGGATCGCCGTTCCACGAACGCCGTTCCGGGCTCGCAGAACGAGAGGAAGTCGCACCAGCGGCAGTGCTCGCCCGGCGTCGGCTCGAACCGTCCGCCCTGGATGCCGGCCAGCCAGGTCCTGACCCGATCCCTGATCGCCCCCGGATCGCCGGCCGGACGGCTCACCTCCTCGCCGGTGGACAGATACAGGTACGTGAGGGTGAGGTCCTCGGCCGGCTTGCGCCAGACGTCGATGCAGGCCAGTGCGTACAGGTCGAGCTGGATCTGGGACGAGGGGTCGTCGCTCGATGGCCGGCGGCCGGTCTTGTAGTCGACGACCTCCCACGCTCCCTCCGGCGTACCGAAGATCGCGTCGATCCGCCCGTTCACCACGGCTCCGTCGATCGAGAGGAGGAAGGGACGCTCCGCGAACAACGGGACGGCGTCGGCGAACCGGCTCGTGAGGAAGGCCTCGCGGAGCTGTTGCACCTTGCCCGGCTCTCCCGCCAGCTCCTCGGCCACCAGGTCGGGTGGTTCCTCCAGCTCGAGCAGGGAGGCCTGGCCCGAGGATCGGCGCTCGATCCAAGCGTGGACGTCGGTGCCGATCCGGGCCGCCGGGCCGGAGAAGCGAGGCAGGGGACGGATCGTGGTCCAGTAGAAGCGCTTCGGGCACCGACCGTAATCGATGAGCCCACTGACCGAAACGGCCGTGGGCGCCGGTGGTGGGACGGCGGTCATGGACTCACGCTCTCGCAGGTGCACGGCGAGGGTTCGCCGTTCACCCGCCAGGGTCTCATACCGGGCGCGTTCCTCGGGAGACAGCTCGCTGAGCGCGGCCTGGGGGATCGCCCCGGTTCGAACGGCATGGAGGGCGGCTCGGCGCCAGCCATCGGGGAACAGCGGATCGCTCTCGTCCGGCCGAGCCGGTCCGGGCCAGCTCCGGACGAACCGCTGCCGGTACCCGGCCAGCGGGTTCGCTCCATCCTCCTCGCCGCCCTGGAAGGAGACGCGGACGCCGGGCTCCCCGCGGGCCCACTTGGCCAGCTCGCCGAAGAAGAGCCCAACGCCCTTGGCCCGCAACGACTCTCCGTACCAGAGCGCAGACGAGCAGAACAGCCGGCGCTTGGCCCTGGTGAGGGCGACGTAGGCGGTGCGACGCTCCTCGAACTCCTCCTGGTCTCGGAGGGCAGCGACGAAGTGGCTCATCACCCCGTCGAACGCCGGGAGCAGGTCGCGGTCCCGGCGCAGCTCGACGTCGAGCGAGCTTCCCCGGCGCATGGGGTTCTGCTGCACCCGGGTGTTGGGGAACAGGCCCCCGGCCAGTCCAGGGACGAACACCGTATCGAACTCCAGGCCCTTGGCCGCGTGCACCGTCATGACCTTGACGCTGTCGTCGTCGGAGGGCTGGACCGGCGTCCACTCACGATCGTCCTCGATCGAGTCGACGTAGTCGAGGAACGCTCGCAGGGTGAGCTCCCCCTCCAGTGGCTGGAAGGCGTGCACCTGATCGAGGAAGGCCGATAGGTTCCGGGTCCGCGCCCCCGCCAGCGCCCGGTCGGGATGCGCGTCGAGCTCGGCCAGCAGGCCCGAGCGCCGGATCACTTCGGCCAGGAACTCGCCCACAGGGCGGCGCGCCGCTCCGCGCAGGTCGGCGAGCTCGCCCGCAAAGGCCTCGAGCCGCTCCCGACCCTCCGGCGACAAGCCCTCCACCTCGTCCAGGTGCTCCAGGGCCTCCGCGATCAGGAACGGCTGATCCTCGAGCAGGTCTTCGTCCTCCGGCATCCGATCGGCCAGCCGGTCGATGAAGGACCACCCGCTGGAACGGGTCCATGCGGCGACCCGGGCCAGGTCGGCCAGGCCCACGCGGTACCGAGGCCCGGTCAAGATCCGCGCCAGCGCCACGCTGGCCGCCGGGTCTGCCGCCGCCCGAGCGTAGGCCAGGATCTCGACCACCTCCGGCAGCCGGATCAGGCCGGCCAGCCCGATGAACTCGGCCGGCACCCCGCGATCCTGGAAGGCCAGCTGCAGCGGCTCGAAGAGCCGGTGGGTCCGGCACAGGATCGCGACGTCCTTCCAGGCCACACCGGTGCCGTGCAGCTCCTGGATCCGGTCCACGATCGCCTCAGCCTCGGCCACCTCATGCTCGTACTGGTCGACCCACACGTCGCCCTCGCCGTTCGGGGGGTATGGCTCCAGCTCCTTGCCGGGGTCGGGGCGCTGCTCGAGGGGGAGCGGACGGATGACGGTGCCGGCGGCCTCCAGGATCCGGCCGCCCGATCGGAAGTTCATGTACAGGGGCAGTCTGGGAGACGGGCTGCGGTCGGCCGAGGGGAACTGGGTGGGGAACCGCAGCAGGTTGTGCAGGCTGGCGCCCCTCCACCCATAGATGTTCTGGTCGGGATCGCCCACCGCGGTCACCGGATGCCCCCTGCCGAACACGGCCTCCATCAACAGGGCCTGCGCGTGGTTCGTGTCCTGGTACTCGTCCAGGAGCACGGCCTGGAAGCGGTCGCGGTAGGCCTGGACCACCTCCGGGTGGTCCTCCACGATCCGGACCGCATGGCCGATCTGATCGCCGAAGTCGATCACGCCGAGCCGCCGCTTCAGTTCGCGGAAGGCCGAGACGCCGTCGGCCAACTGCAGTCGTTCGAGGGCGGCACGGTAGGGGTCGGCGGATCGGGCGGCCTGCAGCCGCTCCAGGTTCGCCCGCACGAAGCGCCGGACCTCTTCCGGCTCCACGCGGTGGTTCTGGAGCTGTTCGTCCAGGGACAGGATGCTCCTCACGATCGAGGGCTGCCACCTGGTCTGCAGGTCGGGGAAGGTCATGAGGTCCAACACGCGCCCGGCCAGCTCGGCCCGCTGGGCCGGGGTGATCACCCTCTGACCCGGCTCGATCCCGATCAGCATCCCGTGGCGGTCCAGGATCTGGGCCGCGAAGCCGTGGTAGTTGAGGATCTCGGGCTCCTCGCCCTCGTCCAGCCGCAGCATGCGCAGGGCCGCGCGGATCCGCAGTAGGAGGTGCTCGGTGGCCTTGTTCGTGAAGGTCAGGCACAGGACGTTGCCGGGCATCACCCCGGGGTGATCGGCCTGGATGTCCCCGTTCGCCACCATGGCGAGGTAGATCACCCGAGCCGCCATCACCGACGTCTTCCCGGAGCCCGCACCCGCCACCAGGACGTACGGGACGAGGGGCATGGAGATCGCCGTCCACTGCTCGGGCGTGGGCTCGGCGCCGAGGAAGTCGAGGATCGGCCCAGGGTAGCCAGCCATCATGGGCTCGCGCCCCCAGTCA
>DASQQQ010000022.1:0-15661 GCA_035643355.1 Actinomycetota bacterium
GTTTTCCGCCCCAGCCGCTCGGGTACACCCGGAGAGGACCGTCCCCAAGCTGAGGAGGTGCGACATGTCACTCTTGGTGCGACACGCCATGACCGAGGCTCCGAAGGCCGCGAGCCCCGACATGACCGCCGCCGATGCCGCGGGTCTGATGCGGAGCTTCGACGTCGGCGTGGTGCCCGTGGTCGACGGCGACCGCCTGATCGGACTCGTGACGGACCGCGACCTGGTGGTCCGGGTGCTGGCGGATCGCCTGGACCCCACCCAGGTCAAGCTCCAGGAGATCGCCACCACCAGCACCGTGACGATCTCGCCCGACCAGCAGCTGTCCGACGCACGCACGTTGATGGCCGAGCGTCAAATCCGCCGGCTCCCCGTCACCAAGGACGGACGGCTGGTGGGGATCCTGTCCATGGGTGACCTGGCCGTGGCGGACGCCTCCAAGCGCGCGATGGGCGAGGCGCTGGAGGACGTGTCCGCATCCGAGGCAACCAAGAGGGTGAACGAGGGGCCCGAGTCCGGTACCCCCGAGCGCGTCCAGGAGCGCCGCGAGGTCACCTGAGATGGGGCTCGAGGAGTACCGGCGCAAACGGAACCTCCGCTCGACGCCGGAGCCGGCAGGAGGTCGCCGACGGCCCGGTCACCGCCCACGGTTCGTGATCCAGAAGCACGATGCCAGCTCGCTGCACTACGACGTTCGGCTGGAGGCGGACGGGGTCCTCAAGTCCTGGGCGGTACCCAAGGGCCCCTCGACCGACCCCAGGGACAAACGCCTGGCCGTCCCCACCGAGGACCATCCGCTCGACTACGCGGACTTCGAAGGCGTGATCCCGCAGGGGCAGTACGGAGCTGGAACCGTCATCGTCTGGGACACGGGAACCTACGAGAACCTCACCCACGACCGCCGGGACGAGCCGACACCCGTCGCCCGGGCCATCGAGGACGGGCATCTCGTGGTCCGGCTGGAGGGATCCAAGCTCACCGGCGGCTACGCCTTCACCCGGACCGGCTCCGGCGATGACGCCCGCTGGCTGCTCGTGAAGACGGACGACGAGGGAGCGGACGCCCGGCGACGACCGACCAGCACCCAGCCGGAGTCCGTGATCTCCGGCCGGACGGTGGGGGAGGTCGCCGAGGCATCCGCCCGATGACCTCGTCGATCGTCCACACGCTTCCCGACGAGCTCCGGGGCCGGGTTCGCCGACGCGAGCGGCCGCGATGGGTTAAGCCGATGCTGGCCACGCTCACGGACGAGCGCTTCTCCGACCCCGACTGGATCTTCGAGCGGAAGCTCGACGGCGAACGATGCCTCGCCGTCCGGAGCGGCGAGGCGGTGAAGCTCTTCTCGCGCCACCGGAAGTCCCTGAACCACAGCTACCCCGAGATCGCCGAGGCGCTCGCGGCGCAGGACCCGGACACGTTCCTCGTGGACGGGGAGATCGTGGCCTTCGAGGAGGGCAAGACGAGCTTCGCGCGCCTCCAGGGACGCATGCAGCTCCGCGATCCGGACCAGGCGCGCGCAACCGGGATCGCGGTCTTCTACTACGTCTTCGACCTGCTGCGGGTGGAGGGCCACGACCTCGAGCGGCTCCCGCTCAGGGCGCGCAAGGCCCTGCTGCGCCGGGCGCTCGCCTTCCGCGATCCGATCCGCCTGTGCACCCACCGCAACGCGGACGGTGAGCGCTACTACCGGGAGGCCTGCGGCAAGGGGTGGGAGGGACTGATCGCCAAGGACGCCACGGCCCCCTACGTCCACAGCCGGTCGCGGACATGGCTGAAGTTCAAGTGCGTGAACGAGCAGGAGCTGGTGATCGGCGGATACACGGATCCCAAGGGAAGCCGGACCGGCTTCGGCGCGATCCTGGGCGGCTTCTACCGGGACGGCGATCTCCGGTACGCCGGGAAGGTTGGAACGGGCTTCGACCACCAGACGCTGCGGAACCTCCGGGAGCGGTTCGAGCAGCTCTCCAGGCGGACGCCGCCGTTCTCGGAAGATCCCCGCGAGAAGGACGCCCACTGGGTCTCGCCGGAGCTGGTGGCCACGGTCGGCTTCACCGAGTGGACGGAGGACGACAAGCTGCGGCATCCGAGGTTCCGAGGGCTCCGCCGGGACAAGGATCCTCGCGACGTGTGGAAGGAGGTGCCGTCATGAGCCCGGTGTTGGAGATCGGCGGTCATCGGATCGATGTCGGGCACCCAGACAAGGTGTTCTTCCCGGATGCTGGCATCACGAAGGGCGAGCTGGTCGAGTACTACGAGAGGATCGCGAACACGATCCTCCCCTTTCTGCGCGATCGCCCGCTGGCCATGCGGCGGTACCCGGACGGGATCGACGGGCACGACTTCTTCCAGAAGGATGCCCCGGACCACTTCCCCGGATGGATCCGGCGCGAGACCGTGGGCAAGCAAGGAGGCACCGTTGACCATGTCGTCTGTGACGACGCGGCGACCCTCGTGTACCTGGCCGATCAGGCGTGCATCGAGTCCCACGTCTTCCTCTCCAAGGTGGGCGCGCTCGATCGGCCCGATCGGATGATCTTCGATCTGGATCCCTCCCAGGAGGACCTATCGACGCTCCGTGACGCCGCTCGCAGGTTCCGGGACCTGCTCGAGGAGATCGGGCTCGTGCCCTTCGTCATGACCTCGGGCTCCCGTGGGTTCCACGTGGTGGTGCCGCTCCGTGCCGAGGATCCCTTCGACGAGGTCCGCGACCTGGCTCAAGGGATCGCCCGCCTGCTCGCGACCGAGGACCCGGACCACCTCACCGTCCAGACGCGGAAGGACCAGCGCGGAGGACGGATCTTCCTGGACTACCTCCGCAACGCTTACGCCGCCACCTCGATCCCTCCCTACGCCGTCCGTGCCAGACCCTCGGCGCCGGTGGCCACGCCCCTGGACTGGGAGGAGCTTGGGGATACCGAGCCCCGGACCTACACGATCCGGAACCTGTTCCGGAGGCTCGGCCAGAAGGAGGATCCGTGGCGCGGGATGCAGCGACGTGCGCGGACCCTGGACGGTGCTCGGGCCGAGCTGCGCCGGCGGGTGCACAGCGGGTAGGCTGGCGCTATGCGGGAGGGCTCGGGGACGGCCGCGGGCGTCGGGCTCGGCGTCTTCGTGTTCCTGCTGCTCCTGCCCTTCCTCCTGGTGGTGATCCTGTACACGTTCTTCACGATCTACGCGATGACCAAGGGCCTGGGCTTCGACGCCCATGCCATCGACCTGGGCGTGCTGTTCAGCGGGGTCGCGGTGCTGACGGCCGCCCTGCTCCTGCTCCTGATGGGCGTGGTGGCGCTGGCCGGCCGCTCCATGGACCCACGCAAGCACCGCCGACGCGGCCGCTGAGCGACCGCTCGACCACAGCCCTCAGCGCGAGAGCGCGCCGACCACGTCCTCCTCGAGCACCCCGAGGAACGAGTACAGGGCGAAGGAAGGCACCCGGGGATCGTCGGGCGCCAGATCGGAGAACGTCATCTCTTCGGTGACCCCGATCCGGGTCCCCAGGACGAGCCGGAGGTCGTTGATCGCCGAGAGCCAGGCGAGCAGCTCGTCCTCCCCGACCCGCTGGGCGTCGAGGGTCCGTTCCATCGTCTCGACGGCGGACAGGCGCTCGGACAGCAGGTCGTCACGGACCAGCTCGTCGAACTCCTGACTCCGAGCGGGATCGTCGGGGTAGGCCGCCGGGAACAGCCGCCGGAGCGCCGGGTCCTGGGGATCGCCCGCCAGAGCCTCGCGGAGCGTCTCGGGGAGCGTGCGGATCACGTCCCGCTCGTTGGCGGTCAGCCGGAGCAGGTACTCGCCCTTCCGGGTCCGCTTGACCCGCGCCGGCGGCATCCCTCAGCGGTCCTTCTGCATGGTGGCCCACAGGCCGTGAGCGTGCAGGCGCGACACGTCGAACTCGCACCGCTCTCGGGTCCCGTGGGAGACGGCGGCCTTGCCCTTCTGGTGGACGTCCAGCATCAGCTTCGTGGCTTTCCCGCGGCTGTACCCGAAGAGCTTCTGGAAGACGTAGACCACGTACGACATCAGGTTCACCGGGTCGTTCCACACCACGACCACCCAGGGGACGTCGCGCTCGACGTCCTCCTCGCCGCTGGGGCGGTCGACCTCGACCGGGGCGGTGGAAGCCATGCCACCACCATACGGCGCTCAGGACGTGACCCGCAGAGCCAGCAGGGCCAGGTCGTCGAGCGCCTCGGCCTGTTCCATCGCGTCCTTGAAGCGGTCGACGATCTGCTGGGCGGACAGCCCGGCGCAGGCCCCGAGCAGCTCATGGACGGCGGGCTCATCCATCGGTACGGCCACCCGCGGATCGATCAGCCCGTCCGTGAAGAACAGGACGGCGTCCCCGGGATGGAGCTCGACCACCCGCTGGGAGAGCTGCAGATCCTCGAAGATGCCGATCAGCGTGCCCGGTTCCGCGATCGGCTCCACCGTCCCTTCGGCCCGGATCAGCACGGGGAGCGGATGCCCGCCGCACGAGGTGATCATGCGGATCCCGCCGTCGCCGCGCTCCAGCCGCGAATACACGACGGTGCAGAACCGGTCGCCTCCCTCCCTGCGCAGGGCCTCATTCAGGTCGTCGAGCACCACCCGAGGACCGGACCGACGCAGAGCGGCAGCTCGCACCGTGTGCCGGGCCAGCCCCGTCAACGCGGCCGCCTCCACCCCCTTGCCGCAGACGTCGCCCATGGCCACGCCCCACGCGTCGGGGCCGATCTCGAACAGGTCGTAGAAGTCACCCCCCACCTCGGTCCGGGTGATCGTGGCCGGCTGGTACAGGGCGGCCACCTCCACCCCCGGGATCTCGGGCAGGCTGCTCGGCAGCAGGCTCCGCTGCAGGGTCCGGGCGATGTGGCTCCGCTCCTCGTACAGCCCGGCGTTGTCGATGGCCAGGGCGGCTCGGCGGGCCAGGTCTTCCGCCAGCTCCAGGTCCGGGGGGCCGAACAGGCGACCGGACTCGGCCGAGGCGAAGGTCACCGCCCCCAGCCCCCGTCCCCGAGCCACCAGCGGCACCACCATGATCGAGCGGATCCCGAGCTGCCTGCCCAGGGACAGCTCCTCCGGATCGGCGAGGTTCCTCCGCAGCTCCTCGTCGCTGATCTCGTGGATCAGGTACGGCTCGCCGGTCCGCACCGCCTGGAAGGCGCCGCGTGGGCGGTCGGGCTTCGGCGGGAACCGGAGCCGGTACTCGCGCGCCAGGGCGATTTTCTCCGGGTCCACGTGGGCCACCGCCACCGAGTGGATCGAGCCGTCCGGCTCCAGGAGGTCCACACTGCACCAGTCGGCCAGCCGCGGCACCGCCAGCCGAGCCACCTTGGCCAGCGTCCTTCGGGTATCGAGCGAGGAGGCCAGGATCACGCTGGCGTCCGCCAGGAAGGTCAGGCGATCACGAGCCGCCTCGGCCTCGCCCCGCGCGGCTCGCTCCTTGGCCAACAGATCCAAACGCAGCTCCTGCGCCCGGCGTCGATCCGCGATGTCGCGGATCGTGGCCGTGAACAGCGCCGGGCCCGGCAGATCCACCCGCACCACGGACAGCTCGATCGGGAACTCCTCTCCGTCCGATCGAAGACCGGTCATCTCCACGCGCCGACCCAGGATGGC
This sequence comes from Actinomycetota bacterium, assembly GCA_035643355.1. Taxonomy (GTDB): domain Bacteria; phylum Actinomycetota; class UBA4738; order UBA4738; family HRBIN12; genus DASQQQ01. The sequence goes on from DASQQQ010000022.1 coordinate 5,599, forward strand.
GCCGCGACCGGTCCGCCGGTACGCATCCAGCCCCTCCCGATGCCGGGCCCGGTACGGCTCGGGGATCAGCACCGCCGCCAGCTCTCGTCCCACGACCTCCTCGCGGCGGATGCCGAACATCGTCTCGGCCGCGGGGTTCAGCTCCACGACCCTGCCCACCTCGTCCATCGTGATGATGGCCTCCAGGGATGAGCTCAGGACCGCCGTTTTCACCGCCTCGCTCTCGAGGACCGCCTGCTCGGCGCCCTTCCGCTCCAGGAACTGCCCGATCTGGCTGCCCAGGACCCGGACCATCTGCAGCGACGACGGCTCCGGATCGCGGATGCTCCGGCTCCAGAACTCGAGCACCCCCACCACCCGCCGACCGAGCATCGCCGCGAACCCGAACCCGGACCGTACAGGCATCTCGTCCCCGACCGGATCCACCAGGAGCTCCGGCTCGGCCGCCAGGTCGCGGATCCACACCGGGGAGGCGGCGGACCAGACCCGGCCCGCCAGGCCGACGCCGGGTCCGAGATCCGTGTCCGGCGCGTGGGGAGGCGCCGCCGGACTCCCGGCCGCCCACCGCCCCGCGGGACGCAGCACGCCCTGCTCCTCGTCGACCACCCACATCGTGCCGAGCTGCCAGCCCATGGAGGTCCCCACGGCCTCCAGGATCGCCGGCGCCGCGCTCTCCACCGAACCGGCGTCCGTCAGGACATCCGCCACGGCATCCTTCAGCTCGAGCCGCTGCTCGAGCTCCTTGCGCTCGGTGATGTCCATGCCGACGCCGGCCATCCGCACCGGCGTGGACCCCTCGTGGAAGACCTGTCCCCGGACCGAGAGCCAGCGGATCGTCCCGTCGGGGAGCCGGATCCGGTAGTCGTGGCGGTAGTCGGCCCCCGTGCTCACGGCGTCCGCGATGGAGGCCAGCAGCGCCTCCCGGTCCTCCCGATGGATGTCCCGCTGGAAGTCGTCGAAGGTGCCGCCGAAGCCCCCCGGGGGCAACCCGTGGATCCGCTCCAACCCCTCCGACCACTCGACCCGGCCCGACGCGATGTCCCAGTCCCAGGTCCCCATCCCGGCGGCGGACAGCGCCAAACGGAGCTGCTCCTCCCTTGCCGCCAGCGCTGCTTCCCGCTCCCTGCGTTCCGTCACGTCCTCGATCCGTCCCTGGATCCCGATCCGCCGTCCCCGCTCGTCGAGCAGTGGCACCCAGGTGGCCCTGCGCCACCGCGACTGGTCGTCCTCCACGACCCGGAACTCGATGTCGCGCATCTCGCCGCCCGAGAGGACCCGGCGCCAGAGCGGCCGGACCCGCGCCAGGTCCGCGGGATGGATCTGGTCCAGGAGCCGGTCCGGCGAAAGCTCCTTGCCCGCGAACCCCGTGAGCTCCTCGGCTCGCCGGTTCGCATACAGGGGCTCACCGGACAGATCGAAGGCCAGGATCGCGGTCGGGGAGCCCTCCGACAGCAGGCGGAACCGGCGCTCGGACTCGCCGAGCTCCCGCAGCCGGCGGTCGAGCTCCTCCTGCGCCCGGTGTCGCTCCCCGGTTTCGATCGACACACCCACCATCCCCAGCAGCGATCCGTCGGGATGGCGGACGGGCGCGTTCGCCACGTGGATCCACACCCGGGAGCCATCGGCGTGGGGAGCCCACCACTCGCCCTCCCAAGGCTCACCTCGACGGAGCCGGTCCACGATCGCCTCGGCGGCCGCCGCGTCGGCCGGGGCGACCAGCAGCTCGGTGACCTTCCCGCCGATCGCCTCCGCCGCCGACCAGCCGAAGAGCTGCTCCGCATGGCCGTTCCACCGGGTGATCACTCCGTCCAGGTCGGTGCCCACCACCGCGGCCCGGAGCTCGTCGAGCAGCAGCGGATCCCAGGTGGCGGGCCACGATCCCTGGGGGCGCTCCTCCTCGGGCACCACACATCCATCCAGCTCGAACCACACGTGGGTGTGACCGCCCGATCCGATCCCCCATCGGTGAGCGAGTTGGTCCACGAGGTACAGGCCCCAACCGGACGCGCCGTCCTCGGCCGGGCCCTGCCGGAGCTCGAACCCGTGCCCCCGATCCTCGACCTCGACCCGCACGGTCTGATCCAGGAACTCGACCCGAAGGTCGACCATGGAATCGCGTCCCCGGGGGCCGTAGCGGACGGCGTTCGTGACGACCTCGCTGACCAGGAGACGGAGGGTATCCACGCAGCTCGGACGGAGGGCCCGCGTCAGATCGTCCAGCGCGCGCCGCGCCTGGGCTACGGCTTCGGGAACGGCCGCGTACCGGCGGTCAAACGCGATCATCCCCCCACCCCGGAACCTCCGACGGATCGTCGACCATCCGCAGCCGCCACTCCAACAGCGTAGTGCGGAAGACACGAGCCACGCTCTCGGGGCCTCGGATCAGCACCAGGTCACGTCCGTCCCTGCGGGCCCTGGCATCGGCCGCCACGATCATCCGCAACCCGCTGGAATCCAGGAACGTCAGCCCGCGCAGGTCGATCACCAGCCGGGGCGGCGCCTCGGCTTCCAGTTCGGAGAGCGAGCGCTCGACGACGGCCACGGAGGACACATCCAGGTCGCCGCCCAGTTCCAGGATGGCGACATCATCGGTCCTGCGGACGGCCGCGCGGACCGGATCCGATCCGGGTACGGCCCCCTCCTCTCGGCTCGATGCTCGCGGCACGGGCTCGCCGCGGGCTCCCTTCCCCGGCTGAGGGACCGTTCAAACGTCCTGGGGCCGCTCGGCTGCGGCCGGACGCGCCGGGCGGGGAGCGGAGGCTGCCGCTCCCCGCCCTGGTCTCGGCACGCTAGGAGTCGTCGTCGATGGCGTCGCCGAGTTTCTCCTTGGCCTTGTCGATCGCCTGATCGGCCTTGCGCTTGGCCTTGGCGCTGGCCTGATCGAGCTCGCCCTCGCGCTGCAGGTCCTTGTCGCCGGTGAGGTCGCCGGCTGCTTCCTTGGCCCGGCCCTTCGCTTCCTCCGAACGCTCACCCATGCCCACTCCCTTCGCCGTCCTTCGGTCATTCCCGGACCCTTCCGGCGGGAAACGAGGCACCCCCCGCAGATGGTGGCGATAACGGGACGGCGTGGTCAGCCAAGCGGGACGGTGAACCGAAGGATCGGGCCGTCGGCCCCTTCGGCCAGGTCGGCATCTGGGAAGAGCGAGCGGATCAGCTCGAGCCTGGCGGCCGAGGACACGGCCGAACCAGGTCCGTCGCCCTGCAGCTCCTCGAACCGGCCGGGGGCGTCGATCTCCAGGCGGAGGCCGACCGACCCCGGATAGCCCCGGACCTGCATCGCCCCCCGCCCGCCGAGGCTCACGACGGTATCCGTGCAGGCCTCGGAGACGGCAAGCTTGACGTCCTCGACCATCTCGTCGGCGCCACCGAGCTGGCGCACGAGCGCGCTGGCGAAGCTCCGGGCCGTGCCGACGTGCTGGGCCTCTGCCGGGAACTCCAGGACGAACGCCTCGCCGGAGATCACGAGCCGACGGCGTCGTCCACGGACGCGTAGATCGGGAAGACGCGATCCAACCCGGTGATGGCGAGCACCTTCAGCGTCGGCCCCTCCCGGCACACCAGCGACATGTCGCCGCCGGCCTCCCGAGCCCGTTTGATCCCGGCCACCAGCACGCCCAACCCGCTGGAGTCCATGAACCCGACCTGGGTGAGATCGACCAGGATCTGGCGGTTGCCCTCCTCGATGAGCTGGACGATCCGTTCGCGTAGGGACGGAGCGGTGAACAGGTCGACCTCGCCGGCGACCTCCAGGATCGCCCACGTGCCGTCCTGACGGGTGTCGAGTCGAAGTTCGATGACGCCCTCCTCGCGTTGGAGCCGTGAGCGTTCGACCACGGCCTGGCTAGTATAGGTCTGCTCGTGCGTTCAACCTCAAGCGGTCCCATCATCCTCTCCGTTCCTGCACGAGCGGAGAACGTCCAGCTCCTGCGCAGCGTCGCGGGGGCGGCTGCAGCGCGCCACGATCTGACCTTCGACGCGATCGACGATCTCCGGATCGCCGTGGACGAGGCCTGCGCCCAGCTGCTCCGCGCCGGAGGTACGCGCCTCACGTTGCAGGTGCGGGCCGCGGAGCATGGCATCGAGGCGCTCGTCTCGATCGATGCACACGATCCCGCGTGGCCGCCGGAAGGGATCGAGCACTCGCTCGCCTGGCAGGTGCTGAAGGGGCTCTCGGACGAGGTAGGAGCCGAGCTCGGGGCCGGTGGACCGGTGATCCGGATCGCCAAGCGAGGGGTAGAGGCCACCCAGCCATGAGCACGGCCAAGCACCCCGCACGCGACGAGCACGTCGAGGACGACGAGCTGTTCGCCAAGCTCCCCGGCGACCCGGCGGCCCGGGATGAGCTGGTGGTGCGCAACCTTCCCCTGGCCTCCTACCTGGCTCGCAAGTTCGTGGGCCGTGGCGAGGCCCTCGAGGACCTGGAGCAGGTCGCCAACCTGGCCCTGCTGAAGGCGATCGACCGCTTCGACGCCACCCGGGAGGTGCGGTTCTCGACCTTCGCCACGGTCACGATCGTGGGGGAGCTCAAACGGCACCTGCGCGACCGGGGATGGTCCGTCCGCGTGCCTCGCCAGCTCCAGGAGATGGCCGTCCGCATCACGCGCGAGCTCCCCGAGCTGTGGCAGGAGCTCGGCCGATCCCCCACGATCCCCGAGATCGGGGACCGGATCGACGCCACCGAGGACGACGTGCTCGAGGCCATGGATGCGGCGCAGGCATACGCGGCCGAGTCCCTGGACCAGCCCACGGGCGACGGGAACCTCACGCCGGGAGAGGCACTCGGCTCGATCGACGACCGGCTGGAGCGGATGGAGGGATGGGCCACGGTGGCTCCGCTCATCGAGCAGCTGCCCGAGCGGGAGCGCCGGATCCTCTACCTCCGGTTCTTCGAGGACAAGACCCAGAGCGAGATCGCGGCGGAGCTCGGGATCTCGCAGATGCACGTCTCGCGACTGCTCTCGCAGGTGCTGTCCTTCCTGCGCGACAACGTCGACGAGAGCCCCCGCTGAGACGCACCGACCGGCACGCTCCCGCTCCGCCCGCCGCGTTTGGGGCGATGCGGCCAAGGGTATCCGTCGGCCGAGATGGCGAACCAGATGGATACGAACGAACCGATCTTCCGGGGCAGCAGGGTGGCTCCTCGGGGACGGCGGCAGCGGACCGCGAGACCGGGACGGGTCTGTGCCAGCCCCGGGTGCACCACGGTCCTGTCCGTCTACAACCACGAGGACAGCTGCTGGCGGCATGCTCCGGTGCACGCCTACCACGTTCGAGGGCGCAGGTCCGGCGGTCGCGCAGCCTGAGCGATCGCCCTCGCGCTCGAGTCGGCAGACGTGCTCGTCCGGGGGGTCGGTCCCCCTCGGGTAGCCCCCTTCCCCCCGCCGGGGCCGGCCCCTCTTCTCCTCGGGCGAAGCGAGTCACGGGTGGGCGTTCGAGCCGAAGCGCTCGAACCGCCCGAACAGCGCGATCAGCATCGCGAGGATCGCGGCCGGCACCAGCTCCCAGACCAGCCGCTCCATCCACCACCGCGGTGTGCTATCCAGCTGGGTCCCGAAACCGAACGGGTGGAGCAGGACGACCGCGATCAGGTACGCGGTCATGTGCCAGAGGAATAGCGTCATGATGATGCCGTTCACGAAGATCGTGGCCTTCCACGGGCCGGATCGCTGCAGCCAGCGGCTCATCTTCGAGCGGAGGAGCATCACGGCGCCGATGGACCAGATCCCCCCCAACAGGAAACACACCGTCGGAGGGTAGGCGTTGGAGATCGGCTCGATGTCCGTCCCCAACAGGCTCTTGGGGTAGGAGCCGATCATCGGGAACCACTCGAAGCGCACGTCTCCCGCGAAGCGGAAGACCCAGGGGTTGGTCAGCAGCCACAGACCGCCCAGGCCCGCGGCCACCATGCCCCACAAGACCCATCGGGGCCAGCGGAGCATGCTCCCGTCCCCGTACGCATGACCGAGCTGATGCGGCAGCAGCAGGACGAAGGCTACGTTGAACCAGCGTACGCCGGGGTGCCCCAGGCCGAACCCGACCACGTCCACCAGTACCGCGGCCGCCATCAGCCCCACCGGCACCAGCAGGCCGTACCGGCGATGCAGCCCAACCGTGATCGGCGCCAGCGCCACCACCAGGCCGTAGACGCCCAGGAACCACAGCGGCCCGAACGGCACCGTGGCCCCTGGGGGCAGCATGCCGCGCAACAGCCTCGTGTCGCCCCAGAGCCGGGGGCCCGCTGGGGCTCCGATGTCCGCCACGTGGAGGGCCAGCTGCACCGCCGTCCACACGGCCAGGAACACGATCGAGGGACCCAGCAGTCGGACCTCACGGCTGCGGATGAACATCCAGGCGCTGTTTCCCCGCTGCTGGAACGCCTCGAAGGCGACCAGGTTGGAGAAGCCCCCCACGAAGAAGAAGATCGGCATCACCTGGAAGACCCAGGTCCCGAGCCACAGGTAGGAGGTCACCCCCACCGCGCTGGTGGTCCGGACCACGCCATGGTCCCAGTGGATCATGCCGATGAACCAGTGGCCGAACACCACCGCCACGATGGAGGCGGCCCGCAGGAAGTCCACGTACCGGTCCCGGGTCCCCGGTGTGGCCCTCGCCAGCTGATCCAGGCGGCTCGCCATGACCCTCCCGGGCAACGGTATACCGGCCGCGCCCTCGATGGAACGAACCGCTCGACTCGCGAGGCCATCGCCGCTCGGGCATGATGAGCCCGCCGATGCAGGAGCACGTTCCACACCACCGTGAGCCCTTCCGCTCGCCGCTCCGCGACGACGCCAACCGCGACCTGGTGGCGCTCGTGACGGGCGGCGGGACCGGCATCGGCCGGGCCACGGCCCGCGAGCTGGCCCTGACGGGTGCCGCGGTCGTGATCTGCGGCCGGAGAGAGGCACCCTTGCGGTCGCTCGCGGACGATCTGGCAGCGATGGGACGGGAGATCCTGGCGGTACCGGCGGACGTCCGGGAGCCCAAACAGGCCGCCAGGGTGGTGGACGGCGCCCTGGCGCGCTTCGGTCGGGTGGACGTGCTGGTCAACAACGCCGGCGGCCAGTTCGAGGCCCCCGCCGAACGGATCGGCCTGAAGGGCTGGCGGGCGGTCCACCGCCTGGTGGTGGACGCGGCCTGGGAGCTCACCAGGTCCGTGGCCGAGCGTTCGATGATCCCCAACCGCAGGGGCCTGGTGGTCTTCATCGGCTTCAGCCCCCGCCGAGGGATGCCCGGGATGGCCCATGCCGCGGCGGCCCGCGCTGCCCTGGAGAACCTGGCCGGCGGCCTGGCGATCGAATGGAGCCGCTACGGGATCCGTGCCGTCTGCGTGGCCTGCGGCACCATCGACACCGAGGCCCTCCGCGCGTACGGGGAGGGGGAGACCGAACGCTGGGCCCGAGAGGTCCCCCTGGGTCGCTTGGGATCCCCGGAAGAGGTTGCCTCGGTCATCGCGTTCCTGTCCTCGCCCGGGGGACGCTACGTGACGGGGACCACCATCGCGGTGGATGGCGGGTTGGACGCCTGGGGGCTGGCCACCCTGCCGCCGCCGGTGGAGAGGGTCGGGCAGAGGGCCGCCGGGCACGACCCGCCTGATCTCCGGGCGGATGGTTTGGGGCCGCCGGAGCGGGGGTAGATGGGCCTCGAGATCACCGAACGCGCGGCGACCAGCGGCCCTAGGCCCCGGCCATGTGGCGCCCACGCCGGGGCAGCGCTGAGGTGGTCCGCCCCCCTTGGGCCCGGATGTTCGCATCCGGGCCCAACCCTTGTCCCGGCTCCTTCGCTGCTGGTCCCGCTCGCCCCGCTCCCGACCGGCTGCCTGAACCAGAGCCAGCGGGCACGCTCCGCCCCACCCGAGGCCCGGACCGGCGCCGCGTCTCAGGACGGGTCGGGAGCGGCCCCCTCCCCGAATGACCGGGTGGCCCGCGCGTGCTCTTCCGTCTGGGAGAGCAGGCCGTAGGCGAAGCGTTCCACCAGGAGCCCGGCATCCCTGGACGACTCGGCCATGGCCTCGGTTGCTCGCTTGGCCACCTCCACGGCGAGCGGCGGCAGCTCCGCGAGCTCCCGAGCCAGATCCATCGCGCGCCCCGTCGCCGCCCCCTGGTCCACGAGCTCCGTGAGCACCCCCAACCGGAGCGCTTCCGAGGCGTCCACGCGCCGGCGCAGCAGGATCAGCTCCTTGGCCCGCGCCACGCCGACGGCTCGCACCAGCCGATGGGTCCCTCCCGAGGACGGGAGGATCCCGATCGGCACCTCGGGCAGTCCGAACACGGCACTGCGGTCGGCGATCCGGAAGTCGCAGGCCAGGACCAGCTCGAAGCCACCCCCCAGGCAATAGCCGTGGATCGCCGCGATCGAGGGCTGCGGCAGCCGCGCCACCCGTTCGTAGACGTCTCCCAGCCTCCGGTAGTAGCCGATGATCTTGTCCGGCGTGGCCTCGCCCATCTCCGTCATGTCGGCGCCGGCGCAGAACGCTCCTCCCTGTCCGGACAGGATCACCACCCGGCTGTCCCGTACCTCCTCGGCCTCCAGTGCGGCATCCAGGTTCTCCTCCACGGCGCTGGAGAGCGCGTTCAGCTTGTGGGGACGGTTCAGGATCAGCAGCGCCACCGGGCCGTCGCGGCGGACCAGGACCAGCTCAGCCATACACGATCACCGCCCGCGCTTCCTCGCCCCGTTCGAAGGCGGCCAGCGCGTCGTTGACCTGCTCGAGGGAGCAGTTCCGCCCGATCATCGGATCCAGGCGGAGCGCTCCGGAAACGACCAGGCCCGCCAACAGGGGTAGGTCTCTGGGCGGGACGCACGAGCCGTACCAGCTGCCCATGACGGTCCGCTCCTCCACCACCATGGTCAGGGCATCGACCCCGACCCGGGCATCCGGGGGCGCCATGCCCACCAGCACCGCTCGGCCGCCCGGTGAGGTCAGCCTGGTGGCGAGCTCGATCGTGCTCGGGCGCCCCAGGGCCTCGAAGACGGCGTCGGCTCCATCGGGAACCACGGCCCGGACCGCCGCCTCCGGGTCCTCGTCGGGCGGAGCCACCACCCCCTCGGAGGCCCCCAGCTGCCGCGCGAGGTCCACCTTGCCGGGGATCACGTCCACCGCGACGATGGGCGAGGCACCCGCGATCCGCGCCCCCTGCACCGCGGATAGGCCCACCCCACCGCACCCGATCACCACCACCGACTCCCCGGGACGGACCCTCGCCGTGTTCAGTACGGCTCCCACGCCGGTGGTCGCCGCGCACCCGAGCAGCGCCAGCCGATCCAGCGGGAGCGTGGGGTCGACGGGGATCGCCGTGGCCGCCGGGACCACCGCCTGCTCAGCGAAGGACGAGGGCACGTTGTGCCGGATCCGGTCCTCACCCCGGTGCAGCCGGGTGGTGCCGTCGGCCAGGTACCCCTCGCTGAAGGCCCCCATCCGCTCGCACAGGTTGGGACGTCCGGCCGCACAGCGGCGACAGGATCCGCAGTACGGCAGCCAGGACAGCACCACGTGGTCCCCCACGGCCAGCCCGTCCACACCCTCGCCAAGCTCCTCGACCACGCCGGAGCCCTCGTGGCCCAGGACGATCGGCATCGGCATGGCGTGCACGCCGCGCACCTCGTGCCAGTCCGAGCGACAGACCCCGCTCGCCACCATGCGTACCCGGACCTCGCCCCCCTTCGGAGCATCGAGCTCGACTTCCTCCACCACCAGAGGACCACCGGGCTCGTAGAGGACCGCCGCGCGCACGGGGGCAAGTATCCCCCATGTCGGCAGTGGGGGACGGGTCGCAGGATGTCCCGTCGGACGTCGGCCGAACGGCCCTCGATGCCCCCCCCGTCCCGGTCGCACCATCACCCCCGGGAGGTGCCACCATGTCCACCGTGCGTCCACGCCACCTCCGCGATGAGGATCTGCGACGCCACCTCGAGGCCTGGGTGGCCCGGGAGCTGATCAGCACCGAGGAGGCCGAGGCGATCCGCGCCTTCGAGGTGGGAACGGCCCCCTCGCCCCGTCGCGTCCCCCTGGTGACAGAGGTGCTGGCCTACCTCGGCGCGGGGCTGGCGATCGCCGCAGGGGTCG
>DASQQQ010000023.1:0-7165 GCA_035643355.1 Actinomycetota bacterium
TCATCGTCGGCGGATTCTATGCGCGGATCGGGAACCTTGAACTGCTCTGGGTGGCTGCCGCGGCCTGCCTGGGAGCGATCGTGGGCGACAATGTCGGGTACCTGATCGGCCATCGGTTCGGCCGAGGGTTCCTGGAGCGGCACGGCCACAGGATGTTCATCACCGACGAGCGCCTGGAGCGCGCCGACCGCTACTACGGGTCCCACGGCGGCAAGACGGTGTTCCTCGCCCGGTTCATCCCGGTGGTGCGAAGCGTGGGATCCATCCTGGCCGGGGTGGCGCACATGCCGTGGCGGCGGTTCCTGGCGTACGACGCGGCCGGGGCCATCCTGTGGGGAGTGGGCCACTCCATCCTGGGGTACGCGATCGGTGCCAGCTACGAACGCTGGAAGGGCTACCTTACGCCGGCCGGGTTGGCCATCCTGCTGGTCCTGCTGCTCCTGATCGCGGGCTCAAAACTGCTCGCCGCCCGCCGAAAGGTAGAGGGGCAGGTCCTCTCGGGGCAGGAGGGGTCGGTGGGAGTGAAGCACGACACGAGCGAGGAGTGATCGGTGGACGTCTCTGAGCTGTTGCGCTACACGGTCGATACGGGCGCGAGCGATCTGCACCTGAAGGCCGGCAACGTGCCGTTCATCCGCGTGGACGGCGACCTGCGGCCCGGGAGCTTCCCCGCGCTCTCGCCCACCGACACCGATGCCATCGCCCAGGCCCTGATGCCCGAGCACAAGGCCCGCGAGTTCTCCGCCACCAGCGAGGCGGACTTCGGCTATTCCCTGGCCGGGGTGGGGCGGTTCCGGGTCAACGTGTACCGCCAGCGCGGAACGGTGGGGTTGGCCGTCCGGCGGGTCCGCTCCGAGGTTCCCACGTTCGAGGAGCTCTTCCTGCCGCCGGTGATCCGGCAGCTCGCCGAGTCCTCGCGGGGCCTGGTGCTGCTCACCGGGCCGACCGGGACCGGCAAGACCACCACGATCGCCTCGATGATCGGGCACATCAACCGCACCCGGCGGGCGCACATCGTGACGGTGGAGGACCCGATCGAGGTGGTGCACGAGGACGAGATGTCCATCATCGAACAGCGGGAGATCGGTCTGGACACCGAGTCCTACGCGGCCGCCCTCCGCCACGTGATCCGTCAGGACCCCGACGTGATCTTCATCGGGGAGATCCGCGACCCTGAGTCGGCGCTCTCCGGGATCCAGGCGGCCGAGACCGGTCACCTGGTCATCTCGACGATGCACACGATCGACGCCACCGAGACCATCAACCGGCTGCTCGACCTGTTCCCTCCGCAGCAGCAGCGGGAGGTCCGCTCCTCGTTCGCGGGAGCGCTCCGGGGCATCGTCTCCCAGCGCCTGCTGCCCAGGACCGACGGCAGGGGGCGGGTGCCCGCCGTCGAGGTCCTGGTGGCCACCGGCCGCGTCTACGACCGCATCATCGACCCGGAGGCGACGGTGGAGATCCACGACATCATCGCCGATGGTGAGTACTACGGGATGCAGAGCTTCGACCAGGCGCTGGTGGAACTGGTGCAGCAGGGGCTGGTCTCCGAGGAGGACGCTCGGCGCTTCTCCACCAACCCGCACGACTTCGATCTGGCGCTGCGCGGCGTCATGACGCGGGGGACGCCGCAGCTCACCTAGCCTTCGGACCGGCGGTGGCAGGCAAGGAGGCGGGTATCCTTGCCCGGTCATGACCGAACCCACGCGTCCCCAGCCGGGCGCGCGCCTCGATGTCCATCCTCTCGCCACCGAGCTCGGGGAACGGTTCCGGGCCGCCGGCTTCCAGCTCTACCTGGTGGGCGGTGTGGTGCGCGACCTGCTCCTGGGCCGGGTCCGGGAGGGAGCGGAGCTCGACATGGCCACCGACGCAACCCCCACGCAGACCACCCGGGTCCTGCGGGGATGGGCGGATCGTCGGTACCTGGCCGGAGCGCGCTTCGGCACGGTGGGCGCCCGCAAGGGGGACACGAGCTTCGAGATCACCACCTTCCGCCAGGAGGTCTACCACGAGGAGCATCGCAGGCCGTCGGTCACGTTCGCCAAGGACCTGGAGACCGACCTGGTGCGCCGGGACTTCACCATCAACGCGATGGCCATCGGCCTGCCCGGCGGAGGGTTCGTCGACCCGTGCGGCGGCGTGCGGGCGCTGGCGGCCCGGCGACTCGACACGCCGCTGGATCCCGAGGTGGCGTTCTCCGACGACCCCCTGCGGATGCTCCGCGCGGCCCGGTTCCTCTCCCAGCTGGAGGTGACCCCGACCCCCCGGGTCGTCCAGGCCATCCGGGAGCTGCGCGACCGGCTGGACATCGTCTCGGCCGAGCGCATCTCCGACGAGCTTTCGAAGTTGCTGGTGGGGTCCCGGCCCTCCAAGGGCCTGGACCTGGTGGTGAGCACCGGCCTGGCCGAGCGCTTCTTGCCGGAGCTCCCGGCGCTCACGGTGGAGCAGGACCCAGTGCACAAGCACAAGGACGTGCTGCGGCACACGTACGCCGTGGTGGAGCGGTGCGAGCCCGACCTGGTGCTCCGACTGGCCGCGCTCCTGCACGACATCGGCAAGCCGAAGACCCGCCGGATCGGGGCCGAGGGCGTGTCCTTCCACCATCACGAGGTGGTGGGGGCCAGGATGGCCAGGGAGCGCCTGGTGGCCCTGCGCTACCCGTCGGCCGTGGTGGAGGACGTGGTTCGCCTGGTGGAGATGCACCTGCGCTTCCATGGCTACTCCGAGTGGACGGACAGCGCGGTGCGGCGGTACGTGCGTGAGGCCGGCCCGCTCCTGGACCGGCTGAACCAGCTCACGAGGGCGGACTGCACCACCCGCAACCCGTTCAGGGCCCGGCAGCTGGCGGCCCTGCAGGACGACCTGGAGGAGCGGATCGCCCGCCTGGGCGAAGAAGAGAACCTGCAGGCGATCCGCGCACCGCTGGACGGCAACCAGGTGATGGAGCACCTGGGCCTGGCCCCGGGCCCCGAGGTGGGCCGGGCGCTCGCCTACCTGCTGGACGAACGGATGGAGCGGGGTCCCATCGAGGAGGATGAGGCCTACCGGCTGTTGGATGCCTGGGCCAAGGAGCGGGGGATCGCTCGCCGGTCCTGAGACCCGCTCCTCACCCGGCGCGCCGGGAGCTCCGGCTCCGGCGGGCCGGGGCGCCGATGCTCACCCCAGGCCGCCGAGGTCGGAAGGCGGCCAGATGATCACGAAGGCCTTGCCGATCACGTCGCGCTCGGGAACGGGTCCGAGCGTGAACCGCGAGTCCGCGGAGTTGCCTCGGTTGTCCCCCATCACGAACAGCTGACCGGGCGGCACCCGCTCGGGCCCGAAGTCCTGCATGGACGCCTTGGCCTGAGCGGTGAGGTACGGCTCGGCGATCCGCTGGCCGTCCACGAACACCGCGTGGCCTCGGATCTGCACCGTGTCCCCCGGCAGGCCGATCACCCGCTTGATCAGGTCCTCGTCCGGCGGCTGCGCCACCCCGATGCCCTCCCCGAGCCAGTGGATCACGCCCTGGAACCAGTTCCGGTCGGTGGCCGAGACCACCTGGGGGTTCGAGAAGACGACCACGTCGCCCCGGTGGATATCGCCGAACCGGTAGGCCAGCTTGTTCACCAGGACCCGGTCGCCCGGCACGAGCGTGGGCTCCATGGAGGCCGAAGGGATGAAGAAGGCCTGGACCAGGAAGGTCTTGATCAAGATCGCCACCACCAGGGCGATGAGCACCAGCGCCGGCACCTCGCGGAGGAAGGAACCTCGGTCCTCCCTCTCCTTCCTGTGCCTTCCGCGCTGGGGCTCCGCTCCCGAGACGCCCTGCCGGTCGTCGCCCTCCATGGTGGTCAGCCCGGAGGGCTGCTCGGGATCCCCGCTCGACCCCTCGTCGGGACGGACGGCGTCGTCGGGCGCGGGCAGTTCGTCCGAGATCGACATGCGGGCCAGCCTACCGCCTCGGGGCCACTACGGCGGGACCACCCGCACCTCGACGGCTTTGAACGAGGCCCAGACCTCGTCACCGGGGCGCAGCCCCAGGCGGTCCAGCGAGCCCGTGGTGATCTCCGCCACCACCGGGGGGCGGGAGGCGATGTGGACCCGCACCCGTTCCGCGTCGGCGGCCACGGCCCCGACCCGTCCGTGGACGACGTTGCGGGCGGAGCCCTCGGGGGGACGTGCATGGATCGCGACATCCGCGGGGCGCAGCAGCCCGAACACGGTGGTCACCGAGGGATCCAGGTCTGGCGGCCAACCGACCACCACATCGCCGTCCGAGGTGCGGATCCGGCCGGCTCCGTCAGGCATGCGCTCGAGCCGACCCGAGAACCAGTTCAGGCCGACCAGATCGGCCGCGTAACTGCTCCGGGGGCGATCGCGGATCTGCCGCGGCGTCCCCGACTGCGTGACCCGTCCCTCCTCCACGATCACCATCCGGTCGGCCAGGGTGGTGGCTTCGACCGGATCGTGGGTCACCAGCAACCGGGCTCCGGGGAACGAGCCGACCACCTCGCGGATCAGGGCCCGCAGTTGCGCTCGAGCCGAGACGTCCAGGGCCGACAGCGGCTCGTCCAGCAGGAGCAGCCGGGGTCCGTGGATCACCGCTCGGGCCAGGGCCACGCGCTGCGCCTGACCGCCTGACAGCGAGGCCGGGCGATCCGCGTCGCGCCCTGACAGGCCCAGCCGGGCCAGCAGCTCGGACGCGCGCCGACGGGCCTCGTCCCTGGGCACCCCGCGAGCCCGCAGGGGGAACGCGGCGTTCTCCACGGCGGACAGGTGCGGGAACAGCAACCGGTCCTGGAAGACCACGCCGACCGGGCGAGCCTCGGGGGGCACGTGGATCCGGGCCCGGACGTCGTCCAGGACCCGTCCGTCCAGGACCACGGCTCCGTGCTCGGGAGGCAGCAGCCCGGACAGCACCTCGACCAGGGTGGACTTGCCGGCGCCGTTGGGCCCGAGCAGCGCCACGGTCTCCCCGTCCTCGGCGTCCAGCCGCGCCTGCACCGCGAACCCGCCCCGCCGGGCCCGGACCTCGACCCGCAGGCTCATGGCGCGGACAGGAACCGGGCCCGCAGCCCCACGATCACCGCCAGCGAGATGGCCACGAGGGACAGGGACAGCGCCACGGCCCCGCCCGGGTCGGTCTGCAGCTCCTGAAACACGGCCAGGGGCAGCGTCTGTGTGACCCCCCGGAGGTTCCCGGCGAAGGTGATCGTGGCACCGAACTCGCCCAGCGCGCGGGCCCACGACAGCACGAACCCCGCCACGATCTGGGGGGCCAGGAGCGGCAGCGTCACCCGCCGGAGGACGTACCAGCGTGAGGCTCCGAGCGTGACCGCCGCCTGCTCCAGGCGGAGGTCCATCGCTCGCAGGCCGGCCTCGAGCGCCAGCACCATGAGCGGAAACGACACGAACGTGGCGGCCAGGATGGCGGCGCCCGTGGTGAAGGTGATCTGCACACCCAACAGCCGGTACAGGGGGGCTCCGACCAGCCCGCGCCGTCCGAACGCCGTGAGCAGCGCGACGCCGCCGACGACCGGGGGCATCACCAGGGGCAGCACCACGATCCCGCGGAGGATCGTGCGCCCCGGGACCCGGGACCGGGCCAGCACCCAGGCCAAGGGGAGGCCCACGACGAAGGCGATCACCGACGCCGAGGTCGCGACCACCAGCGACAGCCGAAGGGCGGTGAGGGCCACCGGCGAGGCCACGGCGGCCCATGCCTTCGACCACGGGGTTCGCAGGGCCAGCCCGGCCAGGGGCAGGGCGACCAGCGCCGCGCCCGCCGCGGCCAGGACGGCGATCGGGAGCGGGGTGAGCCCCCGGCGGGGCGTCCAGCTCATCCGGGGGGCCCGAATCCGTAGCGTCGCAGGACCTCCTGTCCGGGGCCGAGGACGTAGCGGACGAACGCGGCGGCCAGGTCGGGATGGGGACTGCCGTCGACCACGGCGATCGGGTAGTCGGCCATCACGTTCAGCGAAGGGGGGATGTCGATCTGCCGCACCCGCGATGCGACGTCCGGCGTGACGTCCGTCCGGTACACGATCCCGGCGTCTGCCTCCCCCAGCAGCACCTTCTGCACCACCCCCTTCACGTCGCTCTCGTTCGAGACCACGTTGGCCGTGGCGGCGGCCAGGATGCCGGCGTTCCGCAGGACCTCCCGCGCGTAGTCGCCGGCCGGGACGCCCTCGGCGGCCAGCACCAGCTCCACGCCCGGCCGGGTCAGATCCCGCAGGGAAACGATCCCGGCCGGATCGTCCGCCGGGGTGATCACGGTCAGCGAGTTGCGCGCGAAGTCGCCCCGGTGATCGACACCCGGACCCTGGGTCTGGACCCGGTCCATCTCGACCGGGCTGGCCGAGGCGTACACGTCGCCCGGGGCTCCCTCGATGATCTGCTCGGCGAGGCCATCGGAGGGCCCGAAGCTGAACCGCACGGTGGAACCGGGGTGGCCCCGCTCGAAGTCCCTGCCGATGGCGGTGAAGACCTGGGTGAGCGAGGCCGCGGCCAGCACGGTCAGGCGGCCGCCGGATGAGCTCGATCCGCCGGTTCGGCCTTCGGCCGGCCCGCAGCCGAACAGCCCCACGGCCGCGATCAGCGCGAGCGCGACAACAGGGCCGGAGCGACGCCCCCCCTCGGCGGAGCTCACCGGTCGACCTCGATCATCACGTTGGTCGCCTTCACCGTTGCCACGGCCGCCATGCCGGGGGAGAGCCCGATCTCCTCCACCGCCTCCCGGGTGATCAAGGCGAGGATCCGGTGCGGTCCAGCCAGCAGCTCGACCGTCGCCGCCACCCCGTCGGTCTCCACGTGGGTCACGATGCCGGGGAAACGGTTGCGCACGCTCGCCGACGTCACGCGCGGCCGCTCGCGGCGCTCACCCAGGAGCCGGGCGACCTCCTCGGCCGGTACCCGACGCTGTCCGCCCTCCGTGCGACGGGTCTGGAGCTTGCCCTGCCGTTCCCACCGCCGCAGGGTCTCCACCCGGACCCCGAGCAGTTCGGCCGCTTCTCCGATCCGATACGAGGCTTCCATGGGGACACTGTACAGGGAAAGCTGGATAGGTAAGTACCGAGAGCCGGCGATACCGGAGGATCAGGTCGTTGCGAGGGGTCCGGGTGGAGAGGTCGACGCGTGGCTCAGACCGCGAACCGAACATGCATCACGTCGCCCTCGCGGACCACGTAGT
>DASQQQ010000024.1:0-11581 GCA_035643355.1 Actinomycetota bacterium
CGGAGCAATCGGACCACCTCGGTCGCGCGCTCCTCGACGCCCAGCAGCCGGCCCACCGCCTCGATGCTCTCCAGGATCTGCTCCAGCGACTTCGGCTCCAGCGAGAGCACCCGGGCTTCCGAGGCGCCGATCTGGTCCAGGGCCTGCTGCACCCGTCCGCTCGGCACGGCGCACACCCGGCATAGGTCCTGCGTGAGGATCACGTCCGGTCTGATCCGCCGGATCAGGTCCGTGTCCAGACGGTACAGGGGCTGGTCGCCGTCGATCCGTTCGTGCACCGCCGCGTCGATCTCGCGGGAGCTCAGCGGCCGACCCTGGGGCAGCACCGACCGGGAGACCACCGGCTTGTGCTGAGCCTCTGCCGGGAAGTCGCACTCGTCGGTCACCGCCTCCAGCTGGTCGCCCAGCCCGAGCGCGTAGACGATCTCGGTGGCGGAGGGCAGCAGCGAGACGATCCTCATCGCGGTAGACGCTCCAGTCGTTCCCGGTCCTGCAGGAGGTCCACCAGGTCGCCGAACGCCCGTCCGGCGGTGGCGCCATCCAGCAGGCGGTGGTCGAACGTCAGCGAGAGCGTACAGGAGGGCCGGGCCTGGACGCGCCCGTCTACCACCAGTGCCCGGGGCTGGATCACCCCCAGGGCAACGATCGCTCCCTGTCCGGGGGTGGGGATCGGCGTCCCCCACTCGGATCCGTAGCTACCCGTGTTCGTGATGGTGATCGTGCCGCCGCGCATGTCCGTCGGCGAGAGCCGCCCGTCGCGGGCCAGGACGGCCAGCCGGGCGATCTCCTCCGCCACGGCGCCGAGCCCGAGCGAAGCCACGTCCCGGATCACCGGCACCACCAGCCCGCGTTCGGTGTCGGTGGCGATGCCCATGTGGACCGATTGGAACAGCTCGATCCGGCCCTCCTCGGCCCGGTACGAGGCGTTGAGGTAGGGATGGGCACCGCACACTTCGGCTAGGGCGCGCGCCACCACCGGCAGGGGGGACACACCGAGGTCGCGGCGGAACGCCTCGAGGCTCGTGCAGTCGAGCGTCCGGAACGTGGTGACCAAGGGCACATCCCGCACCACGCGGGTGAGGTTCTCGGCGATGGTGCGGCGGATCGCCGAGATCGGCACCACCTCCACGTCCTCCGGCGTGAGGGAAGGCTCCGAGGTCCCCGCCCCCCGGGCCGCGCCTTCCACGTCCTCCCGGGTGATCCGACCTCCCGGGCCACTTCCGGCCACGGCCGACAGGTCGACCCCGAGGTCCTTGGCGAGCCTTCGCACGGCGGGGGTGGCGGGGGGAACTCGGGACGCTGCTCGGGGGCCGGCCGGTTCATCGCCCACCTGGACCATGGAGGACATGCCGCTGGGAGCGAGGACGTTCGTCTCCGTCGGTACCTCCTCCACCTCGAACGTCACCAGCGGCTCGCCCACCTTCACCGTGGAGCCGGCCTCGGCGTGGATCTTCCCCACGCGACCGGCCCGCGGTGAGGGGATCTCGACGGTCGCCTTGGCCGTCTCGACCTCGAGCAGCGGCTGGTCCAGCGTGATCGCCTGGCCCTCCGAGACCAGCCAGCCGGCGATCTCCGCCTCCTCGAGGCCCTCGCCGAGGTCGGGCAACGTGAAGACCCGCTCGACCATCAATACGCCACCGTCCGGCGGACGGCATCGCAGATCCGCTCCACGCTCGGCAGGTAGGCGTTCTCCAGCGCGGCCGGCGGGTAGGGGACATCTGGCGCCGCCACCCGGGCGACCGGCGCCTCCAGCGAGTCGAACGCCTCCTCCATGATCCGGGCCGCGACCTCTGCCCCCATCCCCAGCGTGCGAGGCGCCTCGTGGACCACGATCGCTCGACCGGTGGCCCGGACGGCATCCCCGATGGCCGCGGTGTCCAACGGGACCAGGGACCGCAGGTCGATCACCCGGCAGGTCGTGCCGTCCTCCTGGAGCCGGTCTGCCGCCTCCAGGCAGCGCGTCACCATGGCGCCGTAGGACACGATCACACAGGCATCGCCCTCGCGGAGGGTCCTGGCGGTGCCGATGCCAGGACCGTCGGCGGTGAGCTCGCCGGTCTCTTTGGCCCAGTACCGGCTCTTCGGCTCCAGGAAGATCACCGGATCGGGGTCCCGGATCGAGCGGGACAGGAGCCGGTACGCATCGAGTGGGCTCGAGGGCACCACCACCTTCAGGCCGGCCGTGTGCACGTAGTAGGTCTCCGGACTCTCGCCGTGGTGCTCCTTGCCCCGGATCCCGCCGAACGACGGGATCCGGATCACCACGGGCATCGGAACGCGCCCCCGGGTCCGGGTCCGGTACTTGGCCAGGTGGCTGATCACCTGGTCCAGGGCGGGGTAGCTGAAGCCATCGAACTGGAGCTCGGCGATGGGCCTCCAGCCGGCCAGGGCCAGGCCCACGCAGATCCCCGCGATGCCGGCCTCCGCGATCGGCGTGTTGAACACGCGCTCCTGACCGAATTCGCGTCGAAGGCCCTCGGTCACCCGGAACACGCCGCCCAGATCGGCGACGTCCTCACCGAAGACCAGCGTGCGGGCGTCCGAGGCCAACGCGTCGCGCAGGGCCGCGTTCAGGGCGGCGACCATCGTGTGCTCGCCCACCGGGTGCTCACCCACCGGTGCTCCCTGCGACCGGGCCGAGACCCTCCGGGGGACGCTCGAACGCGAACGCCGAGAGCTCCTGTGCCGGGGGTGGGGCCAGCCCGACCAGCTCCTCCCTCACCCCTCGGACCCAGGTCCGAGCCTCCTCCTCGATCGTCGAGACGAGGTGCTCGTCAACGAGCTGCCGGTGGAGGAGGTAGCGGCGGAACCGTTCGATCGGATCCCGCCCTCGCCAGGCCGCGACCGCTTCCCGGGTGCGGTAGCGGGAGGGGTCGTCCGCGGTGGAGTGTGGGCCCATTCGGTAGGTGATCGCCTCGATGAGCGTGGGGCCATCGCCGTGGCGGGCGCGATCCGCCGCCTCCTTCGTCGCCCGATGCACGGCCAGCACGTCGTTGCCGTCCACCCGGACGCCGGGGAACCCGTAGCCCTCCGCCCGGCGCCAGATGGGACCGGCCAGCTGTTCCTCGAGCGGCACCGAGATGGCCCAGCCGTTGTTCTGGCAGAACAGCACGATCGGGGCTTGGAAGACGGCCGCGATGTTCGCCGCTTCGTGGAAATCCCCCTCGGAGGTCGAGCCGTCCCCGAAGTAGGCCAGGGAACACGCGCGGCGGTGATCGAGCTTGGCCCCGAGCGCCCAGCCCACGGCATGCACGATCTGCGTGGCCACCGGGACGCAGATCGGGGCGAAGCCGGCCCGGAACGGATCGTAGGCCCCGCCGTGCCAGGTGCCACGGTGGTACTGGAGGTACTCGAGCACGTCGACGCCCCGGGTGATGGCCGCCGCGAGCTCCCGGAACGAGGGGAACACGAAGTCCTCCCCGGACAGGGCGAAGGCGCTGCCCACCTGGGAGGCCTCTTGCCCCTCGAACGGCGGGTAGACGGTGAGCTCGCCCTGGCGCTGCAGGGCCAAGCAGCCCCGGTCCAGGTGCCTGGCCCGAACCATGAGCCGGAAGAGCTCGCGAAGATCCTCCACGCTCAGGGCCGGGTCGGGCTCGCCCACCGCCGTGCCGTCCGGGGCGATGACCTGCAAGAACGGCTCGTCCAGCACTCGTTCGCGCGTGCTCATCTCCACAGGACCCTCGACCACGGTGGATCGGCGAGAGCATATACACTGCTCCCTTATCGTGGTCCCCTGCGCCGAGCTCCGCGTGTTCCAGCCCCTCGACGCGTTCCCTGCGGAGGAACGCGCCCGATGGGAGCGGTACATCGTGGAGGCGCGCCACGTCGGACCTGGGAGGGGGCGCTACCGCCAGCGGGTCACGCCGGAGGGCTTGGGCATCATGGTCGAGGCGGGAGAGGGGGCCGAGGTCCGCCTGGTGGGCGGTACCTACTTCGTGTGTCCCTGGCGGACCCGGCTCAGGGTGCTGGCGGGGATCCTGGCCTTCCGCGAAGCGGCCCCCTTCGAGGGCAGCGAGGGATTCATCCCGAAGCGCCTGGCACGCCGTGCAGGCAAGGAGCTGAGCCGTCTCCGCCGAAGGGATCCGGCGGCGATCTCCTGCATCATGCAGAGCCCTTGGCACGTGCCGGTCCGGTGGTTCGTCCTTTTCTCGGATGCCGAACGGCGATTGGCCGAGGAAGACGGCCGTTTCCGGCTCCGCTACCTAAGCACGGTCAAGCGAGCGAGGCGGCGGGCCGAGCGTGCCATCCCGGTCCTGCGGAACACGGACCTGGGCCCGATCGCCGGTGTCATCGTCGAGCTGGTCGAGTGGCTCTCGGCTTTCGACCCTCGGGCCGTCGTGGAGCTCGACTACGGTGGGCTGTGCGACCTCATGACCTGGGACGAGCTGGACGACGATCACTCCGCCCGGGACATCCAGGAGGCGATCGGGGCCCTTTCCTCGGACCAGATCCCCCGCTCGGCGCAGCTGTACCGGTCACTGGTGGGGCGTTGGGCCGAGGTCCGGAGCCACGAAGCGCTGAACTGAGCGAGGAGCGGTGGCCAGGGGCAGGATCGAACTGCCGACACCGCGGTTTTCAGCCGCGTGCTCTGCCAACTGAGCTACCTGGCCCGGAGTGGGGTCGGCCGAGGGGCCGACACCCGCCCGTTGCGCGCCCGACCGGCTTCGATCCCGCGATCTCCGCTTGACGATCCGGGCGCTCGCGTTCTGAAGGATACCGACTCATCCCGCCGTGTAGCGTTTGCCCAGCTAGGGCGGCGAATCGGCTGCCGAGTCGTCCTTGTTCGTCCTGCCGTGTCCCGGGAGTGACAGCAACAGGTGGCTGCAAGTCGGCCTCGCCCCTCGTCTCCCAGCGCGGTTTCGATGGCGGATGCGGCCTTCCCCTGGGAGGCCCTCCGTTCCGCGATCGCGGCCGGGAGGTGTGGAGGGCCGACTCGACCCACCTTCGGGCCCGACCTCCTGGCCACTTGCTCACGTTGCAGCCGCCGACCTGCCGATGGAAACGTCCGACGGCCCTTCCGCGCATCAGACTCCCGATTAGTCACCCCGCCAGATGAAGGTTAGGCCCGTCAAGGCGATGAAGATCCCGGAGACGACTGCCGAGCCTCGAAGCCAAGGCACGTCGCGCGCTCGCACCTGGTCGATCGTGCGCAACAACTGTCGTGCATACTAGCGGTTGAACACCATGAACATGACGCCGAGGACGATGAGCGGCACGCCGAGTACCTGCATGTGCGCAGGGTAGCGGACCGCGCGGCAACGGTCTCGACCTGGAGCCGTTTGCAGGACCCCGGGAGGTTCCGTTGAGGACGCGACTCCTCAAGCTCGGCCGGCTTCCCGCCGATGGGCGTGTGAGCGGGGTGTTCATGGCTAGGAGCTTGGTCGACCGAAACTCGCCCATGACCTACGTCGGCCTGCTCATCACCGTCGCCGCCGTGTTCGTGCTGCCGCTGCCACCCATCGCCTCGGTCGGGCTCGCCATCTTCGGATCCCTCCTCACGATGTTGGAGGGGCGCAGCATCTACCGCCTGTTCGCCGGCGCGCTGGTCGCTTGGTCGCTGTTCGCGCTGTTGCTGACCGGCCCGGCGCTGCGTCACGCACCGGATCTGCAGGAGCCCGTCCCACCCCCGTCCGGATACGGCTTCAAGCTGGATCCCGGCGCAACGAACCGCGAGCACACCTACGCGTCGCAGCCGATCCCAGCTCAGGGAGCCGCATCCGCCGCCGTCGAGGTCGTCGAGTCCTACGTCAAGCGTCTCGCGCCGGGATGGACCGTGATCTCTCGCGCGGATGTGCCTCGGAACGTGGAGGTCCAGTTGAGGCAGGGCGATACCTCCCGGGGGATCCAAGTCTCGGTGTCCGTCTTCATGCCGCGAGGCCGGCCGGCCGTCCTGGTCCTTCACATCCATACCATCCTGTGCGGGGAGGATGGTCCCGGTGTTGCCTCCGGGGAAGTCGGGTGCTGGGCCGCGCCTCTCGCCAGGCTCGTCGGCTATCCAGACGGGGGACCAGTCTCGAACACACCCGAGCCAAGCGCCGGGCCGTTCCGCGAGCCGGTGCCCTTGCCGCCCAACTACGGGTTCGTTCCGCGGAACTCGACGGAAGAAGTGCACGTGTACGAGTCGACCACCGCCATGAGCTTCCATGAGGCAAATCGCGCGCAGCGATCCGTGCTCCGGTACTACCGGCGGTCGCTCGCCCAGTGGACGATCGTGGAGCAGGATAGGGCGGATCTCCTTCTCAAGGCCCCCGATTCGACGGACGGGCTCGCGATCGATTCCACCTGGACTGCGATGAACGGAGGCGGCGTGGTGACCCTCCAGATCCGGGCGATCTCGTGTCAGACGGATTACTACTGCCACTGGAGCCCTGTGTGAGCCTGACTCGCTTCTGAGTCTGAGACGGAGGAGTTGAGCGCTTCGTGTGGTTCCGACCCCAAGAGGACAGCGCAGGCGCTCACCATGGAGGTGTACGCGCTGTGCCTGTGGGTTTGAAGACCGGTGGCAGCAAGAAGGGCCGCCGAACGCTCGACGGCCCCAAACTTGCTGGTCAGATGGCGCGCCCGACGGGCTTCGATCCCGCGATCTCCGCCTTGACAGGGCGGTGAGGACGGCCGGACTCCTCTACGGGCGCGTGTCGATATGCGGTTGTCGGTGCCCCCAACGGGATTCGAACCCGTGTCGCCGCCTTGAAAGGGCGAAATCCTAGGCCGCTAGACGATGGGGGCCCGGGCGCCCGGGGACGCCGGTCCCGCCCCTGGGGGCAACCGAGGAGGAAGTATAGCCGCCCCGAGCCCGGCCCCGCTCCGCGCTTCGAGTCATGCCCGCATCGCCCACGCAACCACCCGCGGGCCGGGGCCGGGTGCCGACCATCGTCGGTTCCTGTCGAGCGCCCCTTCAGGTCGGGGCCGGAACACCGATGGAGCTTGTGGTGCGAGCGCTGCTGGAGTTCCTGGGGATCGTGGAGCGGGGGGCGACCCGGCGGGAGCCCGTGGCGCTGCCGGCGTGGACCCGCCTCATCCCGCCGATCGCCGCCGGCGTGCTGACGCTGGCCTCGTTCCTCCTCTTCCTCGTGATCCGGGCGCTGGTCGGCTGATCGGGCCCTGGAGCCGGAAGGCCCCTCCCACGCGGAGCTCGTCGTGGACGGAGCACTCCAGCACGTGGCGGATGCCGCGTCTGGGGAGGACCAGGCGCCCGGGTTCCATCCGGAACGCGCGCACCACGCGGAATCGATGGTCCAGGAGCGCGACGAGGATCGGGAAGGCCATCCCGAACGTGTACCGACCGCGTCCGGGGAAGCAGCAGGCCTCGAGCGCATCCGGGCTCGGGCAAGCCGAGTAGCCCGCGGACGCGCTCGCGCCGCGTCTGGGGCACGTCCAGATGCCAGCGCCGTCCCTCGTCATCGATCGCCAGCACGGATCTCACGCCGGGGGACGATACGGCATCCCGCCGACACGGTGGTCATCCCGAGAGGCCCGCGTGGGCCACGCCGGTAGCCTTGCCCCATGCTGTCACTTGCGCTGGCGCTCATTTCCGGTCTGGCCTGGGGCTCGGCCGATTTCGTGGGCGGCGTCATGACCAAGCGCCTGGCCCCCGCCACGGTGCTGGTGGTGAGTCAGGCCGCGGGACTGACCTTCATCGGCGTGCTCGTGGTTGCCTCCGGAGACCCGGTTCCGCCATCGCGATCGCTGGTCTACGGGGCCCTGGGCGGGCTGGCCGGAGCGATCGGACTGGCGGCCCTGTACAAGGGACTGGCGGTTGGCAGGATGAGCATCGTCGCGCCGACCGCGGCCCTGTCGGGCGCCGTCCCCGTCATCGTCGGCTTCCTCCAGAGCGAGCGTCCGGCGCTCCTCCAGCTGGTGGGGATGGCGGTCGCCGGGGTAGGCGTCCTGGTGGCCGTCCGGACACCCGATCCGAGGGCGGTCCTCCCGGGCGATGCCTCGGAGACGGCTGGCCGTTCGCCGCGAGCTGGCATGACGAGGGGCATCGGCTATGCCCTGGGGGCCGCGCTGTTCCTGGGCCTGTTCGTCACCTCCCTCGATGCCGCGGGAGACGCGAGCGCGGTCTGGGCCAGCCTGATGATCCGGGCGGTGTCGGTGCCCCTCTTCTTCGCGGCTTGGCTGCTGATGCGGAGCGATCGTCGACGCCCCACGGTCTCCGAGCTCTGGCTCCTCGTGGTCGTCGGGATGCTCGACAACGGCGCGAACGTGCTGTTCGCACTGGCGGCCGACCGTGGGCTCCTGACGCTGGTCGCCGTGCTCGGTTCCCTGTACCCCGTGTCCACGGTGCTCCTGGCCAGGGCGTTCCTGCGGGAGCGACTCACGGGGACGCAGGCAGCGGGCGTGGTGGCGGCGTTCACAGGGGTCGCGCTGATCGCCGTCGGCTGACGGCCGGGCGGGCTCACGCCATCGACCGGCGCAACCTCCAGGAGCCGGCGACGTTGTCAGGGACGGGGTTGTCCGCATGGTCGACCCCCGGCGCACATCGCCCTGACCATGGAGGTGATCCCGGCGAAACGACCAGCGATCCGCACCGCGATCCGAGCGAGGGTGGTCCCCTCGGCCATCCTCAGCCTCGTGATCACCCTGGTCGCCCCGACCGTGTCTGCGGCATCCACGGGAACCGTGGGGGCCGGCTACGCGGGGTCCTCGATGCGCGCGTCGGACCCGTCGCGGATGGTGGCGACCTCGCCGCCCCCGGGGGCGGTGCCGGGGATCGACGTCTCGCACTGGCAGGGGCAGATCGACTGGCCGAAGGTTGCGGCGTCGGGGCAGCGGTTCGTCATCGCGAAAGCCACCGAGGGCGTCAACTACATCGATCCCACCTACGCAACGAACCGGGCCGGTGCCATGGCTGCGGGGCTGGTGTTCGGCGCGTACCACTTCGCCCGCCCCGATCTACACCCCAACAACCCGATCGGCGAGGCCGACCACTTCGTCGACGTGGCGCAGCCCAGCGCCGGGAACGTCGTGCCGGTGCTGGACCTCGAGCGATCGGGGACGCTCACCCAGGCGCAGCTCACCCAGTGGATCCTGCAGTGGCTCGGCGAGGTCACGGCCAGGACCGGCATTCGACCCATGGTCTACACGAGCCCGAACGGTTGGGCCAGCCGCACCGGTGACACGACCGCGGTCGCCGACGCCGGGTACACGCTGCTGTGGGTCGCGCACTGGTTCGTGCTCGAGCCGCAGCTGCCGGCCAACGACTGGGAGGGCAACGGCTGGGCCTTCTGGCAGTACGACGACTGCGGGTCGGTGCCGGGGATCCAAGGATGCGTGGACATGGACTGGTACCGGTCGGCCGACTTCACGCCGGCCACCGTCCCCTCGCCGGACACCGTCGCGCCGGTCGCCTCGCTGGCCACGCCAACCGGGGTGGCAGGACCGGTCACCGTCTCGTTCAGCGAGATCGTGAACGGAGTCACCAGGACGAACGTCACGCTGTCCGGGCTGGGGTCTGGACCGGTGCCCTCTGCGCTGGGCTGCTGGTCCAAGAGGGCCCCGGTGGATTGCGCCGTCGGCAACGTGATCACCGCGGTGCTGACACCGATCGATCCGCTCGTGCCCGGTGAGGGGTACGCGGCGGAGGTGAACCCGCCTGGGACCACGCCGGTCGCCGACCGAGCCGGGAACCCGGCGATACCGGTCGAGCAGACGTTCGCACTTCCCACCGAGGTCGAGCAGGGAAGCCCGGCGGTCAGGTACGCATGGCGCTCGGTCGGGGCGCCGAAGGCGTACGGGGGCTCCTTCGCCGTCGAGCGCTCGACGGGGGCGACGGCCTCGTTCCCCTTCACGGGCAACTCCGTCACCTGGTACACGGCGACGGGCCCGAACCAGGGGAAGGCTGTGGTCTCGATCGACGGTCGGGGCCGAGGGACGTTCGACCAGTTCGCCCCCTCATGGCGGGTCCGGGTGGCCCGGACGTTCAACCGGCTGGGGCCCGGCCGGCACACCATCACGATCCGGGTGCTGGGCTCGAGCTCGAGCGCGGCCACGGACACGCAAGTGGTGGTGGATGCCTTCGGCCTGGCCTCCGGTGTGGTGAAGCAGCCCCAGCTCGTCGTGTCGTGGGGACGCGTCCGGATGTCCGCCGCCTCCGGTGGCACGGTGGCGATCGGCGATCTCCGGCGGTCGGCCGCCCTCTTCTCGTTCTGGGGCTCCGGGGTGGAGTGGCGGACCGTCCTGGGGCCCGACCAGGGGCGGGCGGCGCTGTACCTGGACGGCATGCTCGTGAGGACGGTCGACAACTTCGCGCCGCGGGCGTCCTTCCAGGTGCGATCGCTGACCGGGCTGAGCGTCGGCCTGCACCAGCTGCGCGTCGAGCCGCTCGGCACGTCGCGGCCCAGGTCCGGTGGCGCCGCGGTCGTCATCGACTCCCTCACCGCGTTGCCCTGAGCCGTCCGGGTCGAGGCGGAAGCAGGATCCGACCCGATAGGCTAGGCGGATCCGCGAGCGTCACCCTGGAGACGATGGTGGAGCGATGAGTGAGCGGATCACCCAGGTCGATCTGGCCCGCGACGCGGCCGCGAGCGGCGCATGGAGGGATGCGTATCGGCTGCTGAGCTCGATCGACGGGTCGGGGCTCGGTGCGGAGGACCTGGAGCACCTGGCCGACGCGGCGTGGTGGCTCTCGCGGTTCGACGAGTCGTTCGAGGTGCGACGCCGGGCATACGCATCGTTCGCGGCCTCCGGGGACGATCTCGGAGCGGGACGAGCCGCCACGCGCTTGTGCATCGAGCACTTCCTCCGACAGGAGGCGGCGGTCGCCGGGGGGTGGCTGAAGCGGGCGGAGCGGCACCTACACGATCTGCCGGAGGCGAGTGAGCAGGGCTTCCTGGCCGTGGTCCAGGCTACCGTGGCACGCTTCGGCGGCGACCTGAACGCCGCATCCCGCCTCTCGCAGCGCGCCACGCAGATCGGGCGCCGGCTGGCCGATCGCGATCTGGTCGCGATGGGGATCCATACGGAGGGACTGGTGCGGATCGCGGCCGGCGACGTGGAGGAGGGCGTTGCGCTGCTGGATGAGGCCATGACATCGGTGGTGGCCGGTGAGCTCAGCGACTACTTCACGGGTGCCGTGTACTGCAACGTCCTCGACGCCTGTCTGGGGCTGGCCGATCTTCGGCGGGCGGGGGAGTGGAACGATGCTGCCCGGGCCTGGTGCGAGTCCCTGCCACCCGACTCCCCGTACCCGGGCTTCTGCCGGGTGAACCGGGCCGAGGTGGCCGCCCTGCGTGGCTCGTGGTCGGAGGCCGAAGCGGAGGCGATGCGTGCTGCCGAGGAGCTGATGCGGGTGAACCCGATGAACGCCGCACCGGCGTTCTACGAGGCGGGTGAGATCCGGCGGCGGATGGGTGACGCAGGGGGGGCGGAAGAGGCCTTCGCGCGGGCGAGAGAGCTCGGGCTGGAGCCACAGCCCGGCCTTGCCCTGCTCCGTCTGCAGCAAGGCAAGGTGGAGGCCGCGGGGCGAGGTCTCAAGACGGCCTCCGCGGCGGCCGCCGGGAGCCCGCTGCGACGGGCGACCCTGTTGGGGGCCATGGTCGAGGTCGCGCTCGCCGCCGGAGACCTCGACGCCGCAACGACG
>DASQQQ010000025.1:0-2283 GCA_035643355.1 Actinomycetota bacterium
ATGCGACGCCCTCCGCGAGGTCGGCGAGGCGGGAGGCCGGGGCGGCAAACGCCGGAGGGGTCGCCACGTCGAGCCCGTGCTCGAGGGCGAAGATGCGCTCTCCGTGGAGGCGTTTCGCCGCGCCCGAATCCTGGACCGGCGAGCCGGTGCTGAAGGTCGCCACCACCATCCAGGCGGCGAGCGGGGCGAGCATCACGAACAGGGCAGGGCCGCGGCGCAGGACCGTCTGAGCCCCCAGCACCAGATGATCCACCCGCGCCAGGATTCCGGCGCCCAGGGTCGCACCCAGCCCGATCGCCGAGGCACCCCCGGCCCATGCTCGCAGAGACAGCACCCAGCAGAGCGCCGCGAGCGCGGCCTCGGTACCCTGGAAGGTCGTGTCGAGCACCCGCGGATGCAGGACCCACAGGCACCCTGCAACCACTCCCACCCATCGGCCGCGCCGCGCCCCGCCCAACAGCGCCTGACCCATCGACGGCAGCACCCAGGCCGTCGCCAGCGTGAACGCCGTAGCCGACCAGAGCACGACCCTGCACGCCAGCATCGGCCGGCCCTCGAAGGCAGGGGCGAACGGCACCAGGATCAGTGCGAAGAGCGGTTGCACGCCGCTGGTGGCGTGGAGACCGTCGAAGCTCAGGCCCCCCCCGGTGGCCAGATGGTGGGCGACCTGCGTGTAGTAGAAGAGATCATCCGAGCCGTGGTGCCCGAGCAGCTTCTGGGCGCCGGCCAGCAGCCACGGCAGACGCAGGGCCAGCCCCACGACGCAGGCCGCCGCGAGGAGGCGACGCTCGGCGGAAGAGCCCGGCAACGCCGGGGCGGAGGGAGCGGCGTCGGCCTGAACCATCACCTCGTAATGCAGACCCAGGAGGACGGGAGCATCATGACAACCCCAAGCGCTCCCGGAGCCGGCGGATGGACCCTGCCTCGAGCGGAGGGGTCATCGTCCGGCCTCGCTCCTCGATCCCGGCCAGGAGGACCTCCACCTTCTCCCGCCCGGCCGGCGTCCACACGGCCCGCAGGGGAGAGCCTCGAGTCGCGCCGCGCTCTCGGCCGAGTTCACCTCGGCTCGCAGCTCGCGGCCCTCGATCTCGATGTGGCCATGGACGGTGTCATCCCACGCGGCGTGCATCGGGTTGCCCGGCACCGTCCAGACCTTCCTGCCGCTCCCGCAGGGGCAGGGAGCGTTTCGTGAGACTCCCATCTCCGATCCTCTCCTCCGCTGGTGCGTTTCCGGTGGACCAATATAGCCTTGCGCCGGTCCGCGCCCTGGACAGAGCACGCCACGGCGATGAGCGCCACCCGTGACGCCGTGGGCAGGACCCTGGAGCTGGGGGTCGACCCCTTCACGGTGATCGGCATCGCCCCGCCGGGCCTCGACGCGGCCTTCCGGACGCACCCCGACCTCAACAAGGTCCACGCGAGGGCGAACGTGGACAACACCGCTTCGCAAGGGGTGATGGAGAAGGCCGGCATGGTCCAGGAGGGCGTCCTCCGCCAGAATCGGGTCGAGCGCGGCGAAACGATCGACGAAGCCTGGTTCGGCGTCCTCCGCGGTGAATGGACCGAGGCGCGGGAGGGTGCCCGAAGGGGATGAGCCCCGTCGAAGGGTCGGGGAACCGCGACCCCGCCCCGCGGCTACTACCGTCATGCGCACGCTCAGACCCACGAGGTCCCGCCTCACCGCCGCGGCCGGGACGGCGGCCTGGCTCCTGGCCGCTCCGGCCGCCCTCACGGGCCAGGTGCCCGGCGCGGACTCCACGAAGGCCCTCGAGGAGGTACGTGAGCTGCAGCGGGCGTTCGAGAGCTTCCGGGAGAGCCACACGCCCATCCAGCGCGGTGCACGGCCCGAGGGTGCCTGCGACGAGCGCATCGGTCGCATCTGCATCTGGTTCGGCGGCGAGGACGAGGAGACCTTCCCCGCCGAGCTCCCGGACGTCGCGTTGGCCCGGACGAAGCTGATCGGGGCGCTCGAGGACGCCTTCGAGCGGACCCCGCACCGCTGGGTGATCGGACAGCTCGTCTACTATCTCGTGGAGAGCCGGAACGTGGACGAGGCGGAAAGGGTCGCGTCCCGGTGCGGGATCCCGGAGACGTGGTGGTGCTCCGCGCTGCTGGGCTACGTACATCACATGCGCAGGGAGTACATCGAGGCGGAGGCCGCCTTCCGCGAGGCGCTGGCCTCCATGCCCGTGCCCCTGCGCGACGAGTGGATGACCCGCTACGTCCTCACAGGCGATGTCCTCGAGGAGCTGGAGGAGGCCTCGCCGACGGAGAGGGACCGGA
>DASQQQ010000026.1:0-4034 GCA_035643355.1 Actinomycetota bacterium
GTCCCACCGGGTCGGCGCGGAGGATCTCGTCCAGGACGGCGTCCGAGATGCGGTCGGCGAGCTTGTCGGGATGCCCCTCGGTGACCGACTCGGACGAGAAGAGATAGCCGTGACCCATGACCGCGCGAGTATATCCGTACCCGGAGACCTGACCGCCAACCGCCGGTCGACCGCGCCTCCGCTGCAAGCGCTCCAGGATCAGGAGGCCCAGCGAGCGGCCAGCCGGTCGCAGATCGCGGCGGCCAGGGCGGCCTTGGTCCAGGTGCGGAGCGGCGTCTCCTCGCCCTCGCGTCCTGACAGGATGGCCGCCTCGTCCGTGATCGAGCCGAACCCGGTGCCCTCCCGGCCCACCTCGTTCACCACCAGCAGGTCCACCCCCTTGTCCCGGAGCTTGGCGCGTCCGGCCTCCATCACATCGGAGGTCTCGGCGGCGAACCCCACCAGGATCGCGCCGCCCCGATCCCGGGCGAGGTCGCGGAGGATGTCCGGGGTCGGGACCAGCCGCAGCTCGGGAGGTCCGCCCTCCTTCTTCAGCTTGCCCTCGGCCGTGTGCTCGGGGCGGAAGTCGGCCACCGCGGCGGCCATGATCACCGCGTCGGCCCGACCGGCCGCCGTCAGGACCGCCTCGCGCATCTCCTCGGCCGTGGTGACCGGCACCAGGACCGGCCCCTCGGGGGGCGGCACGGTGCCCGGCCCGACCACCAGGGTCACGTGGGCACCCCGTCCCAAGGCCTCGCGGGCCAGGGCGAAGCCCATCGTGCCGGAGGAACGGTTGCCGATGAACCGCACGGGATCGATCGGCTCCCAGGTGGGCCCGGCGGAGACCACGATCCGCCGCCCGGCCAGGTCCCGCCCTCGAGCCACCGCCGATCCGACCGCTGCCGCGATGTCCTCCGGCTCGGCCATCCGGCCGACCCCCTCATCGCCGGCCGCCAGCGGACCGCTCACCGGCCCCACCAGGTGCGCCCCGCGGGCGGCCAGGGCCTCCACGTTCGAGCGGGTGGTGGGGTGCCGCCACATCCCCGAGTGCATGGCGGGTGCCAGCACGAGCGGGCAGGAGGCCTCGAGCAGCGTGGAGGTGAGCAGGTCGTCGGCGATCCCGGTCGCGAGCTTGGCCAGGACGTTCGCCGTGACCGGCGCGACCACCGCCACGTGGGCCTCGTGCGCCAGCCGGACGTGCAACACCTCGCCGGGAGCCTGCCACAGATCGGTGTAGGCGGGACGCTCCGAGAGCGCGGAGAAGGTGTCGGGGCCGACGAACCGGGTGGCGGCCGCGGTCATCACCACCTGGACCTCGGCCCCGGCGGCGGTCAGCAGGCGCGTGAGCGTGCAGGCCTTGTATGCGGCGATGCCGCCGGTGACGCCGAGGAGCACCCGGCGTCCCGCCAGCGCGGGGGCCTGCCTGGCTGCCACCTCACCCCCCGCGATCGGCTGGGCTCGGGGCCGAGCCCGTCGGCGGGCTAGGCGCCGGGGATCCCCTCGGGACGCTCGGCCAGGATCTTGCCCTCGGAGATCTCCTCCAGGGCGATCGACAGGGGCTTGTTCTTCAGCCCGCCGGTCTCGACCAGCGGTGGCACGAACTCGCCACGCCCCTCGCCGAGCTGGCTGTAGTAGTTGTTGATCTCCCTGGCCCGTCGGGCCGCCAGGATCACCAGCGTGTACTTGGAGTCCACGTGCGCGAGCAGGTCGTCGATCTTCGGTTCGATCATGGGTGCGTAGATCCTTGGGTCGGGTTCCGGGACGTCTGGATTATAGCTTCCACTTGCGCGGTCGCCTCCTCCAGGTCGTCGTTCACCACCACGTGGTCGAACCAGGAGGACTGATCCATCTCGAACGCGGCCTTCTCCAGGCGGCGAGCCAGCTTGTCCTCCGGCTCCGTGCCCCGAGAGCGCAGTCGGCGTTCGAGCTCGGCCAGCGAGGGCGGGACCAGGAAGATCAGGACCGCGTCGGGCACCCGCTCGTGCACCTGCCGGGCCCCTTGGACGTCGATCTCCAGCACGACGTCGCGCCCCTCGGCCAGCATCCGCTCCACCGGCTCCGCGGCGGTCCCGTAGCGGTGGCCGAAGACCTCCGCCCATTCCAGGAACCGCCCCGCCACCGTCATCCGTTCGAACTCGTGCGGCGGCACGAACACGTAGTCACGACCCGGGACCTCGCCCAGTCGCGCCTCGCGGGTCGAGTAGGAGACGGAATAGCCGAGCCCCTCCGGATCGCGCTCGAGGAGCTGTCTTACGACGCTCCCCTTGCCCACTCCGGAGGGGCCGGAGACGACGAAGAGCCTTCCGCGGCGCGTGCGCAGCTCGCGTTACTTCTTGCCGAACTCGCCGAGCAGGGACTCGCGCTGCTTGGCGCCGAGACCACGCACCCGACGGCTGGCGGAGATGTCCAGCTTCTCCATGATCTTCCTTGCCCGGACCTTCCCCACGCCGGGCAGGGACTCGAGGACGGTGGACACCTTCATCTTCCCGACGGTGTCGTCGTCCTGCCTGGACAGCACGTCCTTCAGCGTGAGCTTCCCGGACTTCAGCTCGCCCTTGAGCTCGGCCCGCTTGCGGCGCGCCTCCGCGGCCTTCTCCAGGGCCTGCTTCCGCTGTTCCTCCGTCAGGACGGGTAGGGGCATGTCGCGCTCCTTTTCTGGTTGGGGTCAGAGCCACGCGAGTATACGCACGGGTCCCGAGGACCAGCAACGCGACGCGCGGTGTCACCTGCGGTTTCGCTCGGTGCCGTCAACCTCGCCCTGAGGGTGAGGCCCGAGGATCATCGGATCGTCGAGAGGATCGACCGGGCCGCGCCGGCCGGATCGGCCGACGCGGTGATGGACCGGCCAACCACCAAGTAGTCGGCGCCCGCGTCGACGGCCTCCTCGGGCGTGAGGATCCTGACCTGATCGTGACCGTTCGAGCCGGCCGGACGGATGCCCGGGACCACCAAGCAGAAGTCCTCGCCGGTCACCTCGCGCACCAGGGCCACGTCCTGTCCCGAGACCACGGTGCCGCCCGCCCCGGCCGCACGCGCCTCGAAGGCCAGGGACGCAGGGGAGGCGAGCTCCTCCCCCGACAGGCTGGACAGCACGGTCACGGCCAGCACCGTCGGCACGGCGTGACCGGCATCCTGCGAGCCCTCGGTGACGCCCCGCACGGCCGCGGCCACCATGGCCTGCCCCCCGAGGGCATGCACCGTGAGCATCGAGACGCCCAGCCGGCCCACCGCGCGGGCGGCGCGCTCCACGGTGGTGGGGATGTCGTGCAGCTTCAGGTCCAGGAACACGGGGCCGTGGGCGCGGATCCGCTCCACGGCCCGAGGGCCGTGCGCCGCGAACAGCTCGAGCCCCACCTTTAGGACGCCCACCCCGCCCGAGAGCGCCCGGGCGAGCTCCTCGGCCCGGTCCAGGTCCGAGACGTCCAGAGCCGCGATCAGCGGGTTCGCCGGCCGAGGGATCACCTTGCTTCGATCTCTCCGTCGGCGGGCTGGGGCTCCGGCGCGGCGCCCCCCCGGAGCCGGCCGCGCAGCTCCCCGGGCGAACCCAAGCCCTTGTCCTCCAGGTAGCCCATGATGCCCCGGCAGATCTCCTCGGGGACGGCGGGATCGACGAGCATCGCGGTGCCCACCTGCACCGCCCACGCGCCGGCCAGCAGGAACTCGACCGCGTCCTCCCCGGTGGCGATGCCCCCGACCCCCATGATCGGCACGGCCGGGAGGGCCTGCGATACGCGGTACACGGCCGCCAGCGCCATGGGGCGGATCGCCGGTCCGGACAGGCCGCCGATCACCGCCCCCAGCCTGGGTCGCAGGCGCGCCGCGTCGACCACCATGCCCGGCAGGGCGTCGATCAGGGTGAGCCCGTGCGCACCGGCCCGGACGCACGCCCGGGCCGTCTCCTCCAGGTTCGGCACCACGGGGGACAGCTTGGCGAACACCGGGAGCGAGGACAGGCGGGAGACCGCCCCCACCACGTCGACCAGCAGCTCGCGGCGGTCGTAGAGGGGCGTGCCTCCGTGCCCCTCGTCCCGGGTCCCGAGGTACAGCTCCAGGGC
>DASQQQ010000027.1:0-3837 GCA_035643355.1 Actinomycetota bacterium
TGCGGACCACCCAACCCACCCCGTTCACGATCCCGTCGACGATGCGCAGGTCCACCACGGAGGCCACGAAGGCCGAGGCCAGCTGGGCGTTGGCCACCAACAGGGCGTTGTAGAGATCGTTCACGAAGAAGCCGTGCAGGAGCGTGCGCTTCTGCCCCGGGTAGCGCTCGCGCAGCGCCTTCCAGTCCACCCGACCCGAGAGATAGACGAGCCAGGCGATCCCGATCCCCACCACGGCCACCGCCACCGAGATCGCGGACAGCGCCGCCGTGGACAACGCGCCGGCGACCTGATGGGGCACACCGACCACCGGGTCCAGGAACCGCGCCATGACGCCGCTGCTTTCGGTCAGGCCGAGGACCCCGCCGGCCGCGGCCCCGATGGCCAGCAGGATCATCCCCAGGCGCATCCGGGGCGGGGGGTCGTGGGGATGACCCGCGTACCGGGCATCCCCGAAGAACGCGATGAACGTGGCCCGCGTCTCGTAGACCGCGGTCAGGACGGCGGCGAACAGCACCGCGATCCACAGGGCGTTCCTCCCGCTGGTCTGGGCCGCCGCCACCACCTGATCCTTGGCGAAGAACCCGGACAGCGGGGGGATGCCGGCCATGGCCA
Source organism: Actinomycetota bacterium (assembly GCA_035643355.1). Lineage (GTDB taxonomy): Bacteria > Actinomycetota > UBA4738 > UBA4738 > HRBIN12 > DASQQQ01. The sequence goes on from DASQQQ010000027.1 coordinate 616, forward strand.
GCCACCCCACCACCCAGGTGTACGCGGTGACGGGCATGACCTTGCGCAAGGCCCCCATGCGCATCATGTCGGTCTCGTCGTTCGGCAGGCCGTGCATCACGCTGCCGGCGGACAGGAACAGCAGGGCCTTGAAGAAGGCGTGGGCCACCAGCAGGAAGATCGCGGCCGCGTAGGCCCCCATGCCGGCACCGAAGAACATGAACCCGAGCTGGCTGATCGTGGAGTACGCCAGCATCCGCTTGATGTCGTCCTGGCCGATGGCGGACAGCCCCGAGTAGATCGCGGTGATCAGGCCCACGAAGGCAACGACGGTGGGCGCGACCGAGGACGCCTCGAAGATGGCGTGGGCGCGTACCACCAGGTACACGCCGGCCGTCACCATGGTGGCCGCGTGGATCAGCGCCGAGACCGGCGTGGGGCCCTCCATCGCGTCCGGCAGCCACACGTGCAGGGGGAGCTGGGCCGATTTCCCCACCGCGCCGGCGAGCAGCAGCAAGGCCATGACCGTGGCCGTCCCGTTGGCCAGGCCGCCGGCGCCGCGGAAGATCGGGTCGAAGGCGAGCGTGTGGAAGTGGGTCCAGATCAGGATGATCCCGATCAGGAAGGCGGAGTCCCCGATCCGGGTGACGATGAAGGCCTTCTTCGCCGCGAAGGCCGCCGAGGGGCGCTCGAACCAGAAGCCGATCAGCAGGTAGCTGCAGAGCCCCACGCCCTCCCAGCCCAGGTACAGCAGGAGGAAGTTGTCCGCCAGGACCAGCATCAGCATGAAGAAGACGAACAGGTTCATGTAGGCGAAGAACCGGCCGTACCGGGGGTCGTCGCGCATGTAGTCGATCGCGTACAGGTGGATGATCGTGGCCACCCCCGAGACGGTGAGCACCATGACCATCGAGAGCGGGTCGGCGCGGAGCTCGATCGGAACGTGCAGGGAGCCGACCGGGATCCACTCCCAGAATCGCGCCACCGACACGCGGGCCGATGCCGGGTCCCCCAGCAGGGCGAACAGGACGATCCACCCCACCACGAACGACCCGAGCACGAGCGTCGATGCCAGCCACCCCGAGGAGGTGCCCCTCCACCGCTTGCCGGTCAGCAAGAGCGTGGCCGCCCCGAGGAGCGGCAGCAGGGGGATGAGCCCCATCACCGGCATGTCGCCCTCACCATCGCAGCAGGTCCGCGTCGTCCACGTCGGCGCTGCGCCGCTTCCGGTACAGGCTCACGATGATCGCCAGCCCCACCACGACCTCGGCCGCCGCCACCACCATCACGAAGAAGGCCAGGGTCTGTCCGGTGAGGTTGCCCAGCCGCCGAGAGAACGCCACCAGGGCCAGGTTCACGGCGTTGATCTGCAGCTCGATCGACATGAAGATCACCAGGGCGTTCTTGCGCACCAGCACGCCCACCGTCCCCACCGAGAACAGCAGGGCGGACACCGCCAGGAAGTACCCGATCGGCGTGCTCACGAAGGCGCCTCCTCGAGCTGCTCTTCCTCGGGCACCCCGGTCGCCTCGTGCCCCTCGGGGACCGGCTGCCGGGTCCGGCGTCCCGCGTGCAGCATCGCTCCGATCGCCGCGATGATCAGCAGCACCGAGGTCACCTCGAACGGCAGGAAGTACGAGCGGAACAGGACCCCGGCCAGGGCCTGCGTGTTGCCGCCCTGGTTCACCACCCGGTCGAAGTCCGCCGGACCGGTCGCCGCGAACCCGACCCCGGCGTGGATCGCGGTGACGAGCTCGGCGGCGAGGCCCAAGCCCAGCACGATGGCCAGCGGCCGCTGACCGCGCAGGGTCTCGATCAGGCTCTCCTCGCGATCCACGCCGAGCAGCATGATCACGAACAGGAACAGCACCATGATGGCCCCGGCGTACACGATGATCTGCACCACGAACAGGAACGGGGCGTCCAGCAGCAGGAAGAACACGGCCAGGGTGAAGAAGTTCACGATGAGAAACAGCGCCGCGTGGATCGCGTTGCGCTGGAAGAGCATCGCGATGGCCGACCCGACAGAGATGGGGGCGAACACCCAGAACACCACCTGATCGGCCGTCACCCGCGCCCCCGCTGCACGCCGGGCACGATCAGCCTTCCTCCGTCCCGGGCGCGGTACCGAGCGGCAAAGGCGGCTGCAGCAGCTGCTCCTTGGTGAGGACGGCGTCCTCGCGCGTGGCGTAGGACATCTCGTACGCGCTGGTGAGGGTGAGGGCACGGGTGGGGCAGGCCTCCACGCACAGACCGCACATGATGCAGCGCAGGTAGTTGATCTGGTAGTCCTTCGCGTACCGCTCCCCGGGAGAGGTCGGGGCCTCCGGGTCGTTGTCGGCCCCCTCCACCCAGATCGCGTCGGCCGGGCAGGCGTACGCGCACAGCTCGCAGCCGATGCATTTCTCCAAGCCGTTCTCGTGCCGGTTCAGGCGGTGCCGGCCGATGTGGGAGCGGGGCGGGGGCGGGTTGACCTGCCTCGGGTATCGCTCGGTGACGTCGGGGCGGAAGATCTGCCGGAAGACCGTGCCCATGCCCTTCGCGATCGCGCCGAACGCGCCGGTGCGCACGGCCCCCCCAGGCTCGTTCGGGCCCTCGGTCGGGGCCGCGCGGTCCTGTCGGGGTCCCGGACCACTCACGGCCGGACCTCCTCGGGCATCCCGCGCCGCGGTGCGAACAGCGGCCACAGCAACGTGAGGAGGAGCACCACGCCCACCACGGCGGCCGCGCCCAGCAGCACCGCCCGGCGGCCGTACAGGTCGGGAAGGATCACCACGGCGCCGGTGGCCAGCACCCAGACCAGGCCGACCGGGATCAGCACCTTCCACCCGAAGTCCATCAGCCGGTCGTAGCGCATCCGGGGCAGGGTGGCCCGGATCCAGACGTAGACGTAGACGATGGCCACGACCTTGATCAGGAACCACAGCACGCCCCACAGCCACGGGACCACGTTCGGGTGGGGGCCGCGCCAGCCGCCCAGGAACAGCGTCGTGGCGATGGAGGCCACCGTCACCACGTTCAGGTACTCCCCCAGGTAGAACAGGGCGAACTTGATCCCCGAGTACTCGGTGTGGTACCCGGCCACCAGCTCGGACTCCGCCTCCGGCAGGTCGAACGGCGGGCGGTTGGTCTCGGCCAGGCCGGCCACCAGGTAGATCAGGAACGCGGGCAGCTGGGGGATCACGTTCCAGATCCGGTCCTGGGAGGCCACGATCCCGCTCATCGTGAGCGTCCCCGAGTACA